>NZ_PUWT01000081.1:0-21099 GCF_002968995.1 Photorhabdus hindustanensis | reverse complement strand
GCTTCATCAAGAAACTGGAATACAAAGCCACAGCGGCGGGCGTTCATTTGGTCAAACTGGATCAGTGGTTCGCCAGTTCGAAGACCTGTCATTGCTGCGGTCACAAAATGCCGGAAATGCCGCTGTGTAAGCGGATCTGGCCATGCCCTTGCTGTCGAGTCGAACATGACCGCGATATCAATGCGGCGATCAACATCCAGCACAAGGGCATAACAGAATTACAGGCGGCGGGACTCGTCGTCTCTGCCCACGGAGGCCAGCGTCAATCCGTCATAAAGACGGTGGCGGCCTGAGAAGTGGGAAGCCTCGCCGTTTTTTACGGCGGGGAGCAGTCACAAGAGGATAAAATTTTATTCAATACTGAAGAAGCTGAAAAGCTTTTCAATGAGGCAGGGGTGCTTTTTAGCGGTCAGATAAAAAAGGATTTCGAACAACTGTTAGGATTCAATAAAGCTATAACTGAAGAGCGATTTGGATATCTGACCGAAGAAAAATCAGAAATTGAAGCCAAATTGAGAAGTATAAACACTAGACTAAACGAACTAGGAAAATGTCGCTCAAAAAACTTGTCATTCTTAAGTGACACCGAGGTTTTTTCCAAATATAAAATTCTCTCAAGAGAGCTAGTTTCCCTACGTGCGGATATTGAGACTCTAGAAAGACAAAAGGCACATCTACACAAGTTGCAAGAGCTTAGAACTGAAATTCGAGCACTTTCCGAAGAGTGTAGTCATTTACAATCCAAAATTGAGGATAATGTTGAGTCTCAAAACTCAGATCAATCTAGCGTTTTCTCTCAAATTCGGCTCTATTTTAGTGAAATTGTCGATGCTGTCATTAGCCGTAAAGCATTACTCAGTGTGTCTCCGAATCGAAAGGGGCACTTGCAATTTAAAGCGGAAATCCTTGATGAATCAGGCAACGCAACAAGTGCAGACTTAGGGCATACTTATAGAAAGCTGCTATGTATCGCTTTTGATTTAGCTGTACTAAGAACTCATAAAGATGAGAAATTTCCTCATTTTGCCTTTCACGATGGAGTATTCGAGTCTTTAGATAATAGAAAGAAAGAGAATTTATTGGCTATTTTACGTGATTACGTTGAACTAGGTATTCAGTCTGTTATCACACTAATAGATTCAGATCTTCCTACTCGATCTCCTAAAGAACTGCCGGTATTTGACAGTACGGAAATTGTTCTTCAACTGCATGACGAAGGAGAGTCTGGCCGGCTTTTCAAGTTAAAAACCTGGTAAAAGTTATTGAGCTTTACTACCGGATACAGATAAGGCGGCTAGTTGCTTAGGTGCTATTATCCTAGCCCTATGAATTATCCCTAAAAATTGAACAAGTTAAATTACTGGGCTACCAAGGTCTGAGTCCTGTATTTTACTGGACTCAGACGCTTTAATTTTTACTTGATCCGGTAATGGTTGTGGTAATAAACAGGAGATTTCAATTCTACCGACAACTATATTATCACCCGTTAAATAGTTACTTATTCATCACCGGAATGCTTCCACGTAGCCAACTACCTAATTTACGCTGGTAAAATGGTTGCGTATGTTGAATTAAATAATGGCTAATACCGCCCTCTTTTTCATCAACTAAACAGAAGTCAATCGGCTCCTCTTCGGAGGTGTATTCACAAGCAATAGTGCCTGCTTCGTGGATTAATTGATCAATTTCGTCTGCCGCGCCACTTATTTCCAGTCCAATTAATAAATTGGGGTTTTCATCCACATTTTTATCATGGGCTTGAATGATAAAAGCACGGCGAACAGGTTTACATTGGCTAAATAAACTGACCAAAGCTTCAATGAGCTGCGAAGGATATTCTTCCGGTTGGCTAAGTGTTATTTTACTACCACTTGGAACATCAATCTCAACCGAAATTAATTCACTTAATGAACCCATAAAAATCTCCAATCAGTTTTTTAGATAAAATAAATTTATTTCGCCTTCGCCAACAGCAAATTAGCAATCGAACGAACCCCATAACCTGTTGCACCAGCGGACCAATGTTCTACCGCAGATTTACGATAAGTTGCCGAACAGTCAATGTGAATCCAACCTTTTTGGTATTCTTCCACAAAGTGAGACAGGAAAGCCGCCGCAGTGCTAGCACCCGCAGTATGCGATGACCCAGCAACGTTGTTCAAGTCAGCAAAATTCGATGGCAGTTGGCTACGATGGAATTCAGCTAGCGGCAGGCGCCAGAACAGTTCATTCTCAGATGCAGAAGCCGCCAACAGATCAGCCGCCAGTTTGTCATCAAAGCTGAATACAGAGTGGTAGTCATTACCCACCGCCGTTTTCGCCGCACCGGTCAACGTTGCCGCGTCAATGATTAATTTCGCTTTCTCTCTGCTGGCATCAATTAGACCATCAGCCAGAACCAGACGACCTTCCGCGTCTGTATTCATCACTTCAACAGATTTGCCATTACGGTAATGAATAACATCACCCAGTTTAAAGGCGTTACCACTGACCATGTTATCCGCTATGCAGAGGAACAGTTTAATTCGATGTTTCAAGCCACGACTGATTGCCAGCGCCAATGCGCCTGTCAGGGTTGCTGCTCCTCCCATGTCCGATTTCATGGAATCCATAAAGGAAGATTGTTTCAGGCTGTAGCCGCCAGTATCAAATGTGATGCCTTTCCCTACCAGGCAGGCAAACACCGGCGCTTGTGGGTCGTTAGTTGGGTTGTAATCCAACGCCAACAGAATCGGATCACGAGAAGAGCCACGGCCAACGGTGTGAATGCCAGCATAACCCTGTTCACGTAAATCTTCGCCTTTAATAATGCGATAACTTACTGACTCGCCAGCCATACCACACATCAGGTCAATCGTCCGCTTCGCCAATTGTTCCGGCCCAAGTTCTTCCGCTGACATATTGATGGTGTCACGCACCCAATCAATAATTTTAATTCTGCTTTCCAATTCCTGCTTTTCAGCCGCTGGCAATTGAGGCCATTCAATAGAACGATTACCTTTTGGCGCACGGAATCCTTGCCAGAAAGCCCAACTTTTCTCTAAATCCCAACCTTCGCCAACCAGAGCCACATGACGAATTCCCTGCCCGTCAATTTTACGCCCGGCACGTTGCACCGCCCCTAATTTACCTTTACCAACCAGATGAATCATTACCCCTTGATCACTGGAACTAATCAGCGCTTTTTCACCCCAGCAAGCTGCTGCTGGTTCATAAGACAGTGTTATCGGCATGATTTGTTTAGTCATTCTTTTTTCACCTCTTATTATTACCACTCAATGGCAGTGAGGAGCTTATTCAAGCTTCTACCGATATAATTCTTCGTCTGCCAGAGATTCATCCTATAAAAAAACCGGCCAGAGCCAGTTTTTCATTGAAGTTCAGCCTACATCAAAATTATGACGGATAAATAACAAATTAATGCGATTTGCTATTCAAACTCATCCAACCAAACAAGTAGGATCGCTTCCAAAATCTTTTCATTGGATTTTTCAGGCGCATCATCAAAATCCTCCAGTTCACAAATCCACTGGTGCATATCAGTAAAGCGAACCGTTTTTGGGTCTACCTCAGGAAATTTGTCATATAGCGCTTCACCAATTTCACGGCTATTGGACCATTTCAGGCTCATTTATTTTTCTCCTGCCAATCAGTGCTCACGGGCATGGTTAATGGTGTATTTGGGAATTTCTACCACTAAATCTTCGTCAGAGACTCTAGCCTGACAACTCAGACGACTTTCCGGTTCCAGCCCCCAAGCTTTATCCAGCATGTCATCTTCCAGTTCAGAGCTCTCTTCCAGTGAATCGAAACCTTCACGAACGATACAATGGCAAGTTGTGCAAGCACAGGATTTTTCACAAGCATGCTCAA
Organism: Photorhabdus hindustanensis; assembly: GCF_002968995.1. Classification (NCBI taxonomy): domain Bacteria; kingdom Pseudomonadati; phylum Pseudomonadota; class Gammaproteobacteria; order Enterobacterales; family Morganellaceae; genus Photorhabdus; species Photorhabdus hindustanensis. The sequence goes on along the minus strand of NZ_PUWT01000081.1, from coordinate 17,226 downwards.
TTTCAATCCCATTGCGCAATGCAACATTCAGAATGGATTCCCCTTCTTCGGCTTCCAGAACTGCGCCATCAGGGCAAAGATCGTTATGAGGTAAAAAGACAATTTTCGGCATAATTAAATCTCGTCCACAGAATGGCCCGCCAACGCCCGGCGAACAGATGAATCCATCCGACGCGCAGCGAATTCCTGCGTTTGCTTATCCAGTTGTTTAATCGCGTTTTCAATAATTTCAGGATCATTGCCCTGAACGCTTGTTATAAGTATTTCCACGGCCGCATCAATTGCCGCCTGTTCTTGTTTATTCAGTAGATAGGAGTCTTTTTCTAACGCACTGGTGACACTTTCCAGTACTCGCGCCGCTTCAACTTTTTGTTCTGCCAGTTTACGCGCACTGAGATCTTCCTGAGCATTCGCCATAGAGTCTTTTATCATGCGAGCAATCTCTTCATCAGATAAGCCATAGGAAGGCTTCACCTGAATAGAAGCTTCGACGCCAGTGGATTTCTCCAACGCACTGACACTCAACAAGCCATCAGCATCGACCTGGAAAGTAACCCGGATATGGGCCCCACCAGCGGGTAATGGCGGAATACCACGTAGGGTAAAACGGGCCAGTGAACGGCAATCACTTACCAATTCTCTTTCCCCTTGCACTACATGAATGCTCATTGCACTCTGGCCGTCTTTGAAGGTAGTGAATTCCTGCGCTTTGGCAACCGGAATGGTCGTGTTACGTGGGATAATTTTTTCAACCAAGCCTCCCATCGTTTCCAGCCCAAGTGAAAGCGGAATCACATCCAGCAACAGCATGTCGCTATCTGGCTTGTTACCCACCAGAATATCCGCCTGAATCGAAGCCCCCACCGCAACCACTTTATCAGGATCAATGGAAGTCAGCGGTTCGCGGCCAAAAAACTCGCCAACCCTATGACGAACCAGCGGTACACGGGTAGAACCACCCACCATAACCACCTGTAAAACTTCATCCGCAGAGACTTCTGCATCTTTCAATGCCCGGCGACTTGCCAGTAAAGTCCGTTTTATCAATGGTGTTATCAGGGCTTCAAATTCGCAACGGGTGATTTTACCCTGCCAACCGGCAATGTTTATCTCTGCAATATCAGCATCACTCAAGGCGATTTTTACCTGAGTAGCCGTATCCAATAGCCGGCGTTGCAGACTATGGTCATTTCGGTCACCAATATCCGCCTGTTCACGAATCCAATCAGCCAGTATCAAATCGAAATCATCACCGCCCAGCGCGGTGTCGCCACCGGTCGCCAGCACTTCAAAGACACCACGGCTTAACCGAAGAATAGAAACGTCAAATGTACCGCCGCCTAAGTCATAAACCGCAATCACGCCTTCTTGACCAGAATCCAGTCCGTAGGCAATCGCAGCGGCAGTCGGTTCATTAAGCAAACGCAGAACGTGCAATCCGGCTAAACGCGCCGCATCTTTTGTTCCCTGACGCTGTGCGTCATCAAAATAGGCAGGAACCGTGATCACAACACCGTCAAGCTTACCATCCAGTGTTTCTTCTGCACGCTGCGCCAGCGATTTAAGAATCTCAGAAGAAACCTGAATGGGATCAACCAAACCCGTTGCGGTGTTGATTAACGGCAACCCGTTTTCACTCGCTTGAAATCGATATGGAAGATTTGGATAACGTTGCTGAATGTCAGCCAGAGAGCGCCCCATCATACGTTTTACTGAGCTGATGGTATTAGCGGGATCATGTACCGCCTGTTGACGGGCCTGCCAACCAATTTCAAGCCCCTTTTCATGGTAGCGAACAACTGAGGGAAGCAGGTAACGATTTTCACTATCCATCAATGTTTCCGCTTGCCCACTGCGAACAGTGGCAACTAATGAATGTGTCGTACCTAAATCAATACCGGCAGCTAAACGACGTTGATGTGGCGCAGTGGATAACCCCGGCTCGCTAATTTGTAATAAAGCCATATACGCTTTCCTTAAAAGTCGTCCAGTAAACGTTCTTCCAGCTGCTCAACCTGCTGTTGCAATTTATCCAGAAAACGTAATTTACGCACCGTATCGGCTGCTGGTTCCCACTGCTGTTCATCCAATTGCCGCACCATTTGCTGATTGCGGGTTTTAATCATCCCACTCAGACGAGCCGCAAAATCCGCCAATGCCGCTTCTGGATCAGCTTTACTGGCAATACATTCCAACTCTTCCCGCAACATGAGCTGTTCCATCAGGAAAGCGTTGTCACTCATGGTGTGCTGTTCATTGGCTAAATCAAAACCATGCAGAGAGAGCATGTATTCAGCGCGTTTCAGTGGATGTTTGAGCGTTTGATAACCGTCATTGATAGTCGCGGCTTGCTGCAACGCCAGCGTTTTTTCACGTTCTGGCTGACTAGCAAAGCGATCCGGATGAAACTGACGTTGCAATTCTTGATAACAGCTTGCCAGTTGTTCACGATCAACAGCATAACGAGCCGGCAGCCCAAATAAAGTGAAATAGTCCATAATCTAAACTTACTCTGGATTTGGCCGAAAAACGGAATTAAACGTTAAAACTCTCTCCACAACCACATTCACTGGAAACATTTGGGTTGTTGAATTTAAAGCCTTCGTTAAGGCCCTCTTTAACAAAATCCAGCTCTGTACCGTCGAGGTAGACCATGCTCTTGCCATCTACGATAACTTTGACACCCTTATCTTCAAACACTGTGTCGTCTTCGTTAATCATATCGGCAAATTCAAGCAGGTAGGCCATACCTGAACAGCCTGATGTTCTGACGCCCAGACGCAAACCAACACCTTTTCCACGGTTACACAGGAATGACGAAACGCGTTGTGCAGCACTTTCTGTAAGGGAAATTGACATACAACAACCTCACTTATTAAAACCAGCAAAGGCGGATACCGGATGGTATGTAACAGCCAGTATCCACCAAATTTCTTCTTATTATTAAGGGCCGTTATCTGCCCTGACGTTTACTTTTATAATCCGCAATCGCCGCTTTAATCGCATCTTCCGCCAGAATAGAACAGTGGATTTTCACTGGCGGCAGTTCTAATTCATCGGCAATTTCAGTATTTTTAATCGATTCCGCCTGCTCCAGAGATTTGCCCTTCATCCATTCAGTCACTAAAGAGCTGGAAGCAATCGCAGAACCGCAACCGTAAGTTTTGAAACGCGCGTCTTCAATAATGCCTTCATTATTGACTTTGATTTGCAGTTTCATCACGTCACCACACGCGGGGGCACCGACCATGCCGCTGCCAACCGTTGGGTCTTCACTATCGAAAGAACCGACGTTACGTGGATTTTCATAGTGATCAATTACTTTTTCGCTGTAAGCCATGTTGTTACTCCTGAAACCGTCTGATTAATGATGAGACCATTCGATACTGTTTAGATCCACACCTTGTTTAAACATTTCCCACAGTGGAGAAAGTTCACGCAGGCGGCCAATAGATTTGTGAATCAGTTCAATGGCGTAGTCGATCTCTTCTTCTGTTGTAAAGCGCCCTAAAGAGAAACGGATAGAGCTGTGAGCCAGTTCGTCATTCATCCCCAACGCACGCAGTACGTAGGATGGCTCCAGGCTGGCAGAAGTACATGCAGAACCCGAAGAAACCGCCAGATCTTTTAATGACATCATCAATGATTCACCTTCAACATAGTTGAAGCTGACATTCAGAATATGCGGCGCGCCGTGTTCCAAATCTCCGTTCAGGAAGACCTCTTCGATATCTTTGATACCGTGCCACAGACGCAACCGCAGGCCGCGCAGACGCTGAGATTCACTCTCCATTTCCTGCTTGGCGATGCGATAAGCTTCACCCATACCCACAATCTGATGAACAGGCAAAGTACCAGAACGCATACCGCGTTCATGGCCGCCGCCATGTTGCTGCGCTTCAATACGAATGCGTGGTTTACGGCGAACGTACAGTGCGCCAATCCCCATCGGCCCGTAAATTTTATGGGCGGAGAAAGACATTAAATCGACTTTCAGTTTGGTTAAGTCAATTGGCAGTTTGCCTACGCTCTGAGTGGCGTCAACATGGAAAATGATACCGCGGCTGCGACACATTTCACCAATGGCGGCAATATCCTGCGCCACACCAATTTCATTGTTAACATGCATGATAGAAATCAGAATGGTGTCATCACGCACCGCAGCTTCCAGATCGTTTAAATCAATCAACCCGTTGCTCTGAGGCGCCAAATAAGTGACTTCAAACCCTTCACGTTCCAATTGACGGCAAGTATCCAGAACCGCTTTATGTTCGGTTTTGCTGGTGATGATGTGCTTGCCCTTTTTCTGGTAAAAATTAGCCGCGCCTTTGATGGCAAGATTGTCAGACTCCGTTGCGCCAGAAGTAAAAACAATTTCTCGCGGGTCCGCACCCACCAAATCAGCAATCTGATTACGGGCAATATCAACCGCTTCTTCAGCCTGCCAGCCAAAACGGTGTGAACGAGAAGCGGGATTACCAAATATCCCGTCCCTGGTCAGATAGTTCATCATTTTTTCAGCAACACGCGGATCAACCGGCGTCGTTGCTGAGTAGTCTAAATAAATTGGTAATTTCATTGCTCACATGCTCCCTACTTCTAATACTTCAATTCATCACAAGCTCTGCTTATGGGCGCAGATTGACATTAATTGTTTCTTGTGGTCTACCGTTAGGTACACGGCGTTTATCGTTATCCTGGCGACCAGCAACGTCCAATACTTCTTGGTTATTGACTAATTCTTCTAGACTGATACTGCTCAGGAAACCGGTAATACGATCACTTAAATCGCGCCATAAAGCATGAGTCAGGCAGCGATCACCGCCCTGACACCCTTCTCTACCCTGACAACGGGTAGCATCTACCGATTCATCAACTGCGAAAATCACTTCGGCAACAACAATTTCACTGGCATCTTTGCCCAATAAGTAACCACCACCCGGACCACGGACACTTGAAACCAGACCATTTTTGCGCAAGCGAGAAAATAGCTGTTCAAGATAGGAGAGGGAAATACCCTGACGTTCAGAAATGTCGGCCAATGGTACCGGGCCTTCTTGTGAGTGCAACGCCACATCAAGCATGGCAGTTACCGCATAACGCCCTTTAGATGTCAATCTCATAAATGAATTACCCCGTGGTGAAATATGAGCGAAATTGTGTCATTCCTGAGTATTTTAGTCAACTATTTAACCTAGTAATTTACTCAACTATTTCTTCGCCCATTTTTCAACGGAGGACAAGATACCACGCAGAATATTCAGTTCCTGCATCTCTGGCCGGGCACGGGTAAAAAGCCGCCTTAATCTATTCATTATCTGGCCGGGATGCGCTTTTCTAATAAAACCGGAATCATTTAATACACGTTCAAGATGATGATAAAAGCGTTCCATATCATCAGCTAATGGATATTCCACTTCATCGGTTTTTTGCTCATTTTTATCCTGACGCGCTAAATAAGCCATACGGATTTCATAACTGACAAGCTGAACCGCCATCGCCAGATTTAACGAACCGTAATCCGGATTAGTTGGGATATTCAGATGATAATGGCACTTCTGTAATTCTTCATTGGTCAACCCTACCCGCTCACGGCCAAAAACAATGGCAACCGACGCGTGTTCAGCCTCTTGAACACTGCGTTCACCACATTCACGAGGTTCAACCATCGGCCATGATAACGTTCTTGAACGGGCGCTGGTGCCAATCACCAATCCACAACCGGCCAGCGCTTTATCCAAACTATCGACCATCGTCGCATTACCAATAACATCGCTGGCGCCAGCAGAAAGTGCAATCGCGTGAGAATCTGGCTGAACCAGTGGATTAACCAAATAAAGATTAGTTAATCCCATTGTTTTCATTGCCCGGGCGGTTGACCCCATATTCCCGGTGTGGGAAGTTTCAACCAGGATAATGCGGATATTTTCTAACATGGCAACTTCTGAATAGTCTGGATGGTTATAAGAACCAAATATCTTAACACAACATTAGTATTTTTCCGAATTACTGCTATACTATGCGCCGATTAATTACCCGTTCTTTAACATCCTGGTGGAAGATATCCCATGCATCCGATGCTGACCATCGCCATACGCGCTGCGCGTAAAGCTGGCAACCTAATTGCTAAAAACTATGAAACTCCTGATGCGGTTGAAGCGAGCCAAAAAGGCAATAATGACTTTGTTACCAATGTTGACAAAGCCGCAGAAGCGCTCATTATCGACGTTATTCGCAAATCTTATCCCAAACACTCGATTATTACCGAAGAGAGTGGCGAGCTGCTAGGCGAAGAGGCTGATATTCAATGGGTAATCGATCCACTGGATGGCACGACCAACTTTATCAAACGCCTCCCTCACTTCGCCGTTTCTATTGCGGTACGCATTAAAGGCCGTACTGAAGTTGCGGTTGTTTATGACCCAATGCGTAATGAACTTTTCACCTCAACCCGCGGTCAAGGGGCACAGTTGAATGGCTACCGTTTGCGTGGCACCAATGCCCGCGATCTGGATGGCACTATTCTGGCAACAGGTTTCCCATTCAAAGCAAAACATCATTCCACTGTTTTTATTAATACTTTGGGTAAATTATTTGTTCGTTGTGCTGATTTCCGTCGTACAGGCTCCGCTGCACTGGATCTGGCTTATGTTGCGGCTGGTCGGGTAGATGGTTACTTTGAAATTGGCCTAAAACCGTGGGATTTTATGGGTGGCGAGCTGTTAGTTCGTGAATCTGGCGGTATCGTAACTGATTTCGTTGGCGGTCATAATTACATTCATTCCGGCAACCTTGTCGCAGGTAATCCACGCGTTGTTAAAGACATTCTGGCCGAAATGCGTGATGAATTATCAGAAGCATTGAAACGTTAATTTCAAATCAGCGTCACAAGACAGTTATCAGGTAGACCGCAAAAAGTGCGGTCTACCCTGCGATTGATTTAACTAACAACTAAAGACCGTTGTTACTCCGCCAACCAATAAACAGCTTCATAAGGCTGTAACTGCATATTTTCTACAGGTAACTGGTTTTCAGGATAGTTCCCCATCAATTTCACCCATGAACAGTGGGATAAAGAAGTATCCGGCGACCACTCTTGCACTTCTGCGCTGAGGTTAGCAATAACCAGCAACGTTTGGTTTTCCCAACGGCGAACATAACACCATAGCCAAGGGTGAGACGGCAACAAATCCTCATAACTGCCATAAGTCAATACCGGATATGTTTTACGCAGTTTTATCAAGCGGGCATAACAATGGAAAACTGAATCCTCATCCTGGATGGCATTTTCAGCGTTCACAGCCTGGTAATCACTATTCAACGCTATCCACGGCTCCCCTTGAGTAAACCCTGCATTGGCAGTCGCATCCCATTGCATCGGCGTTCGCCCATTATCACGAGATTTCTTCGCTAAGACCGATAAGATTTGCTGTTTATCACTGCCCTGCTCAATCTTCTCTTGATAAATATTTAAACTTTCTATATCCCGATACTCTTCAATATGCGAAAAATGAGGGTTAGTCATTCCCAGTTCTTCCCCTTGATAGATGTAAGGGGTTCCCTGCATGCCATGCAGTACCATTGCCAACATTTTAGCGGACGGCACCCGCCAAACACCTTCACCGCCAAAACGTGAAACAATACGCGGCTGATCGTGATTACACCAGAACAGCGCATTCCATGCCCGTTCGTGCATGCCTTGCTGCCACTTAGCAAAAATTTTCTTCAATTCAACAAAATCGGGCGGTGCCGCAACCCATTTTTCACCGTTGGGGTAATCGACTTTTAAATGATGAAAAGCAAAAACCATTGACAACTCTTCACCATCCAATGAAGAGTAGCGTTGACAATGTTCCAGTGAGGTAGAAGACATCTCCCCGACCGTCATCACTCCGGCAGGCTGGAATACTTCTCTGTTCATTTCTTGCAGAAATTCATGAATACGCGGGCCATCAGTGTAGAACTGACGCCCATCTCCCTGAGTTGATTCAGGGAAGTCTTGCTGCTTAGAAACCAAGTTAATGACATCCAGACGGAAACCATCAACACCAAGGCCAGCCCAGAATTCGCAAATCTTTTTCAGTTCAGCCCGTACAGGTTCATGCTCCCAGTTTAGATCGGCCTGCTCAACAGCAAACAAGTGCAAATAATACTGTTGGCTTGCTTCATGCCACGCCCAAGCATTGCCGCCAAATTTTGACGCCCAATTATTGGGCGGCGTCCCAGGTTCCCCATCCCGCCAAATGTAATATTGCCGATAAGGGCTATCAATATCCTGTGCTTGTTTAAACCAAGGGTGTTGAGTCGATGTATGGTTGAAAACAATATCTACGATGACACGGATATCACGTTGATGCGCCTCATCAACCAAACGCTTAAAATCATCCATTGAGCCGTAAGCCGGATCAATCGCACAATAATCAGCGACATCATAGCCGTTATCTACCTGTGGCGAGCGGTAAAAAGGCGTCACCCAAATAGCGTCCACGCCCAATTTCTTCAAATAATCAAGCCGGTAAGTAATGCCGTTAAGATCGCCCGTTCCGCTACCCGTAGTATCCTGGAAACTCTTAGGATATATCTGATAGATGACGCCTTGTAACCACCACGGAATGATTTTGTCCATCAAAAACACCTTATCAATATATTTCCTGAATTGAATAACCACATGGCTATTTTTATATCTGTTATTTATGAAGATTTAACCGCATTATTCAACAGCTAACATACCGGTCATATTCTTCCTGCGATAAATAACAGTCGTGAGAATCAACGGAACAATGATGGCAACAAGCATAGCTAATGCGTAAATTAGCCAAAATTGTGGTTTGATCGAAAGAATACCCGGCAGACCACCTACACCAATACCGTTTGCCAATACGCCACCCAACCCACAAATCAACCCGGCTAAACTAGAACCAATCATGGCGCAGAGCATAGGAAATCGATATTTGATATTAATACCGTACATTGCCGGCTCAGTGACGCCCAAATAGGCGGAAATAGCCGCAGGTACGGATACTTCACGTTCATTACGCTTTTTACTGATTAAAATAATACCAACAACTGCGGAGCCCTGAGCAATATTGGATAATGCAATAATAGGCCATATCGGTGTTCCTCCTATACTCTGCACCATCTGCATATCTATGGCTAATGTGGTTTGATGGATACCTGTAATCACCAACGGCGCGTAAAAGAATCCAAATAAAGCTGCACCAATAGGCGCAAAACTTCCCGTCATCAATGCCTTAACAACCCAAGCAACTCCATCACCCATTAACCGACCAAATGGCCCAATAAGGCTATGTGCTAAAAAAGTCGCCAATATTAACGAAACTACCGGAACAATGACTAAATAGAGATAACTAGGAACCACCCGTTTTAACTGAACTTCAATCCACCCCAAAGTAACGCCCGCCAAAAGTGACGGAATAACCTGCGCCTGATAACCCACTTTTCCAATCGTGAACAGGCCAAAATTCCATATATCAGGGATTTGTTGCCCTAAATGATAAGCATTCATTAATTGCGGCGAGACCAGTGTTACTCCCAATATAATGCCTAATATTGGTGTTCCCCCCATCATCCTAACCGCCGACCAACAAATACCCACTGGCAGATAGAAGAATATTGCCTCTCCTAACAGCCACAGAAAATCATATATTGTTTTCCAAATAGGATATGTTTGAGCTAAAGTTTTACCTTCACTAAAAGGAATATCACCAATAATGTTACGGAAACCTAGAATGAGTCCGCCACTAATTAATGCTGGTAAGAGAGGAAAAAATATCTCCGCAAACTTAGAAATGAAGCGCTCTTGCCATTTCATATTTTTCTTCTCAACCTGTTGTTTATCTTTTTTGTTCAATTCAGATTGACCAAGATAACTATTTAAAACCTTATAATAATCGCCAACATTAGTGCCTATCACTACCTGGAATTGCCCTGCATTGGTAAAACAGCCCTTAACCATCGGTAAATTCTTTATCTCATCCGGCTTGGCTTTAACTGGTTCAACTAATACAAACCTCAATCGGGTAATACAATGACTTACACTGGCTATATTTTCACAACCACCGATTAATGTAATTAGTTTTTCTATATCTTTAGAATTTATTTTGTTTTTCATAACAGCCAGTCATCATAAGTGAATATCAATTACTAATTAGCATGCTTAGTAAACTAATTTCATCCTAATATCATTTGGTTATGCTTGTCATGGGAACGTTCCCAAAAATGGGTTGAAGATCACATTGAAACGGCAATATTTCTTATTTTTAAGCCAACTTACTCGGAATGATTACTTGTTGTTTGGGGTATTGCCGGTTTATCTGAGCAATTAATTGACCAGCCGCATATTTACCTGCCTCACTATAACCCAGATCAATAGAAAGCGTGTTAGGGTATAAAAAGTTCAACAAAGGTGTATTACCAATGCTACCTATTTGTATATCTTCCCGATTATTTTGCTGCAAATATTTATATGCACCTAAAGCCAAACTATCGGTTGCACAGATTAAAGCTGTTGTTTTCTCTCTCAATACCTTATTAACATGCTGAAACCCACTCTGATAGCTTAAATCACATTGGGCGGAAAGTGGGCGCAGATCTTTCTGTTCACAACAAGCTAGATAAGATTGATGGCGAAGCAAACCTGTCGTGGTATCACAATCATCTACGCCGAGAAAACTGATATTTCTGTGTCCCCGCCGATAGAATTCATTCATCAATAAACGCACAGCACCAATATCGTCATAACATACAGAAGAAAAACCCGTATATTCGCGGGCAAGCACCACTATTTTGTCACGCCAAGGGCAGAGGAGCTCTTCTGACAATCCAGTGAAACCGAATAAAATAATGCCATCTGCATGACGCAATGCCAATTGACGTAGATGTTCCTGTAAAAGCTGTAGATCAAAATTACTTTCCATAATAATCGGATCGTAACCACGCTGGTAAAACAGAGGTAACATGGTACTTATCGATAAATTCTCTGAAAAAGATCCCAGACGCGACACAATTAAAGCAATGATTTTGTCACTTTTCACTCGCATCGCTCTTGCTGATTTAGATGGAACAAAATTATTTTGTTGGATAATCGCCTCAACTCTTTCACGTACTTGTGGACTTACACTATTTTCATTGTTTAATACCCGCGAAACTGTTGATTTGCCGACATTAGCCAAACGAGCGATATCTTTTATTGTTAATTTATTCGACATGATATCTCATAAAAACATTATTAAGAGGCAGTTAGTGTCTTGCAAAAATATTGCAAGACACTAAATTTATATTGTTAATAATTATAAGCTTTAACCTGCGGCCGCAGAAAGATAGCAGGAAAAGCAATTAAGGCCATCATCCAGAAAATCCCACTATGCAGATAATCATACATAAATCCGGCAATTACCGTCATGACAGCGATACCTCCTCCCATTGCCAACGCAGAATAAGCCGCTTGCAAACGCACAATTTCCCCTTCTTTTCTCGCACTGATAAAACGCATCGCCGCCAAATGGCAGACAGTGAATGTGCCACAATGCAAGATTTGAATGATAATCAACACCGGTAATGCGATGAATGTTCCCATTAATCCCCAGCGAATAACACCACATATACCAGAAAGCAACAGAAGATTACGGGCACTCCAGCGCCGAAATAATTTATTACTCAGAGTAAAAATAATCACTTCAGCCACTACGCCCAATGACCAGAGATAACCGACTACCGAGGCAGAATAACCCGCATTTTTCCAGTAAATTGCACTGAAGCTGTAATATCCCGCGTGGGCGCCCTGTAATAAAGCCACACATAACAGGAATCGACGTACTGATTTTTCAGACAACAACTGTTTAAATGACACAACATCCACTTTGGCAGATTTAGTTTCCCCAACCGGCATGATAGAGGGCCTAAGTAATGTCACCAATAAGGTAGAGAAGACGCTAAACAATATCGTGATGAGGATGGCATGATGTCCCCAGACAGAAATTAATTCCCCGGTTAATGCTGAACTGATAATAAAGGCAATTGAACCCCAAACCCGTATTTTGCCGTAATCAAAAGGAAATTGTTTTTGCCATGTTCCTGCCAGAGCATCACTCAATGGCATCATCGGCGCAAAAAATAGGTTGAAGCCAACCATGACAAACAGGAGCCATGCCCAATGATTTCCTAATGTAAAGCCAACAATGAAAATAAAAGTTATCAATGCCGATATACGCAGCGCAAAAATAAGTTTTGCGGGATCTTTAACTGTAGGCGCGATTAATAAACTGCCCAAAAAACGGGAAATCAAGCCTGCACCTAATATAACCCCTATCATATCGTACTCTATACCTTCACCCTGGAGCCAGGTTGCCCAAAAAGGTAAAAATATTCCGTAAGAAAAGAAATATGTGAAGTAATCTAACGCCAACCAGCGCGTCGATCGAATAACCATTAATCCCCCTGGTAAAAAATGCAAAAAACCCACCCCTAACTTAGTTAACTCAAGAAACTAGATATTGAGAGTTATCTTGGAGTGGATATTCCCGGGGGAAAATCCACACATCACACCTCAATATCTTATTTAAGCAAACAATGTTAGCCGGAGCAGGTTTTGTAATGATTTATTGAAATTTTAATTTATGCGTAAACCGGATATTTCGCGCAAATAGCCAGAACTTTCTGCTTAGTTGCTTCAATGGTCGCTTCATCATTGATGTTGTCCAATACATCACACATCCAGCCAGCCAATTCACGCGCTTCTGCTTGTTTAAAACCACGACGAGTAATCGCAGGCGTACCAATACGCACACCAGAAGTCACAAATGGACTCTTCGGATCATTAGGCACGCTATTTTTGTTTACCGTGATATTTGCACGGCCCAACGCAGCATCGGCATCTTTACCAGTGATGTTTTTATCAACCAGATCCAGCAGGAACAAGTGGTTTTCCGTACCGCCAGAAACCACTTTGTAACCACGTGCCAAAAACACTTCAACCATAGCTTTCGCGTTATCAGCAACCTGATGTTGATACGCTTTGAACTCTGGTTCCATTGCTTCTTTCAATGCCACCGCTTTACCTGCAATAACATGCATCAGAGGCCCACCCTGACAACCAGGGAATACAGAAGAGTTCAGTTTTTTATACAGCTCTTCATCGCCACCTTTCGCCAGGATCAAACCACCACGTGGACCAGCCAGTGTTTTATGCGTCGTGGTAGTGACGATATGAGCATGAGGAACCGGGTTAGGATATACTCCTGCGGCGATTAGGCCAGCAACATGCGCCATATCAACGAACAGATAAGCACCAATGCTGTCTGCAATTTCACGCATCTTTGCCCAGTCAACCACACCGGAGTAAGCTGAGAAACCACCGATAATCATTTTTGGCTGGTGTTTTTGAGCTTGTGCCGCGATATCGTCATAATCGATTTTACCGCTCTCATCGATGCCATAAGGCACAACGTTATATAACTTACCAGAGAAATTAACCGGAGAGCCGTGAGTCAAATGACCGCCATGTGCTAAATTCATCCCCAAAACCGTATCGCCCGGTTGCAGCAACGCCATATAAACCGCCGCGTTCGCTTGAGAACCAGAGTGTGGCTGAACGTTGGCATAATCAGCACCAAACAGCGCCTTAGCACGATCGATAGCTAATTGTTCAACAACATCTACATATTCGCAGCCGCCGTAGTAGCGTTTACCCGGATAACCTTCAGCATATTTGTTAGTGAGTTGAGAGCCCTGTGCCTGCATAACTCTTGGGCTGGTATAGTTTTCAGAAGCAATTAACTCGATATGCTCTTCCTGACGAACAACTTCCTGCTCCATCGCCTGCCATAGTTCGGGATCATAACTAGCAATATTCATTTCACGCTTTAACATTGGGTTCTCCTGACTCAGCTAACTTCTCTTCAAACAACACCCTAAAGGGCCGAATGGCACACAGTGTAAACCCTTTTCACCGAATGAGATAGTCTTGACAAAATATTTTACGCAAACGATTGCATGCCTGTCACAAGCAAGATATCTATTTTAAATAGAAGAATGAAAATTACACTGCATTTTTCCTCTTTGGTTGGAATTTATGACCTAAAGTAGTCCTTTCCTTAGTGTAAATATCTTTTATGAATATTTTTTTCACCATAAAGACCACATTCTATATTTACAAAATCCCCAAAAGGGGATAAGTTTCATTTAAAATACATGTTATAAATTTCATTATCACTTGAAAGAAATTCAGGAGTTTCACCATGCTGGATAGCCAAACTATTGCAACTGTCAAATCAACTATTCCATTACTTTCTGCTACCGGACCAAGACTGACAGCCCACTTCTATGAGCGGATGTTTAAACATAATCCTGAGTTAAAAAACATTTTTAATATGAGCCATCAACTTAATGGCGATCAGCGTGAAGCCCTGTTCAATGCGATCTGCGCCTATGCAGCCAACATTGATAACTTAGAGGTACTACTACCGGCAGTAGAAAAAATCGCTCATAAACACGCTAGTCTGAATATTCAACCAGAGCATTATCAGATTGTCGGTACTCACCTGTTGGCAACGTTGGATGAAATGTTCCAGCCGGGAAATGAAATTCTGGACGCTTGGGGAAAAGCTTATGGCGTGCTGGCTGATGTTTTTATCAATCGTGAAGAGCAAATCTATCATAGCGGTGAATCAACAGATGGCGGCTGGCGTGGTTTGCGCCCATTCCGTATTAATCGGAAAAAGGTAAAAAGCGACGTCATTTGTAGCTTTGAATTTGTGCCTCAAGATGGCGGGAAAGTAATGGACTATAAACCTGGTCAATATCTGAGTATTTATCTGGCAGATGATAGTTTTGACAACCGAGAAATTCGCCAGTATTCACTGACGGCAGCACCAAACGGCTCCAGCTACCGGATTGCCATCAAACGTGAGCTACAAGGAATCGTTTCCAACCATATGCACGATAAGATGCAAGAAGGCGATACCGTCTGGCTGGCCGCCCCACGCGGTGATTTTTTCCTTGATATTAAACCAGAAACGCCGGTTACTTTAATTTCTGCGGGCGTTGGCCTGACACCCATGATGAGTATGCTGCATCACCTCCACCAGCAAAATCACAACAGCCAGATTAACTGGTTACATGCAGCGGAACACGGCGGCCATCATGCGTTTAGCAATGAAGTCGCAACAATGGCGCAGGCAATGCCAAATTTTGCTAGCACAATTTGGTACCGTGAACCAAGGGATGAAGATCAACAAGGTATTCATTATCAACACAAAGGTTTTATGGATCTGGCAGTTTTGAATGAAGCGTTGAAAACAGAAGGAATGCATTTCTATTTCTGTGGCCCAGTTCCCTTTATGCAATATATAGCGAAACAGTTATTGGATATGGGAATTGATAAACAATTTATTCACTATGAATGTTTTGGTCCACATAAGGTGATTTAAATTTTCAACTTAATATTAAAAACATTATATGGTAATAATAACCAATAAAGTGAACTGAACATAAACTATCTTTAATTTATGGACTACGATATTCAATATTCATGTATATTGAATATGCTTAATATGACCGAAAAAACCAATTCATCACTATTTTAGAGACTTTATAGAGTTTATTTATCATGGAGCACGTCCTAATTGGACGTCAGCTCCATTGATTTCAAGAATCATGGGTAAATTTAGCGCCTATCCCAATAGGCGTAATTGTTGCAGACCGTTCTTATAAATGAATAGTGAACAATACCCTGTGAAGATAGCTGGGCTATGAGTTTTCTTCTGGGTGATCTTCCAGACATTGCACAAAACCAAAACGTTTGGTCGGGACATTAGCCATGAATGATTTTCCGGCGATGATTTCAAAATGGTGTTTTCTGTCGTCCCGGTTTCTGACGTATCCATTTCACTGAGATTGGCATTTTTATCTACCCTTGTTATAGCGCTGAATCATACTATCTATGCAATGCTTTTATCCGTTTTTTTACTCGGCTGTGGTATGAGTTTTTGGGGTTGTATTGCTGTAACTTACAGACAGAAATTAATACCGGAGAGTATATTTTCGAGGACTAATGCTGTTTACAGACTTTTCTCTTGGGGTGCGTTATGCTTGGGAGGTCTTATGGGAGGCGCTATTTATCAAGTGATTGGCTACGGTTATCTCTTCTATATAACATTAGCATTTACGCTTTTTCTTACAATTTCTTTCTACTTCATACCATTGAAGGATGATTTTTGATGAAATTACCAACGTCACTTCTGCCATTCAAAATCAGCAGAATACATACTGAACTAGGTGTATTCAAAGCTAATGGGTATAACTCGTCAACTCCCACGGATGAGATGACCATAATTCTCTCAACGGTTTTTATACTGTCCACTGATGGCTGGGAAGAACTTACTATAGCCCAATCTAATAGTAATCTATTGGAACAATTAACCCCTTACTTAAAACATCATTTAATGTCGAAGCATAAAACGCAATCATAGTGAGAGCATGAATGCAGAATGTAATACGTGAGGATGACTCGCTTCGCTCACCCTACGGGCCGCACTAAAAGTGCGTTCAAAAGCTCATGCTTTTGTCTGATCACTACCTAGGTTCGCTCTTTATGGCAAAGAAGGGCAAATAAAATAGCCTTATTGGAATAGGCCGTTACTCTGACTGGCAATCAAGTTTACCTCACAGGCTGTTTGCATTCCTTCAAGCGCAATAGGTTTTCCTTTATATTTTAGAGAGCTAGCACCCTGAATAATAGGAAAAACACCTTTGCATTGAGGGCACTCCACCAAATCTTCTTTACCTGCTATGGGAATACCATTGTGAGTATATTGAGCAATAGCGGTAATCACCTTACCGCCATGATCTGTCGTATCGCCCAGCAGAATAACCGCCTTTGACATTAAATTTCTCCATCGTTTTCCGATTGGTAAATAACATCACCTCTCATTAAACCTCGGTAATTAACGGCAGTAATCCCAGATTTACCAACTGAATTTCAATATCATTGGATTTATCAATATCCTCCTGATTTCTTCCATCAAAAATCCCTTTCTTGGTGATAATCAGAGTGCCGATCTGTTCATTATTTTGGTACACAGGCAGCACATCTTCCGCCATAGGCAGATAGAACTTATCAATAATACGGGGCTGGTAAAGCATCCAGCCGACACTAAGGCGATCAGGAAAAACCTGCCTGCCTTTTAAGGTATAGCCGTTAGTTTCCAC
>NZ_PUWT01000080.1:0-23947 GCF_002968995.1 Photorhabdus hindustanensis | reverse complement strand
AAACAAAGGGTTAAGACCATCACATTCGATAACGGTTTGGAGTTCGCAGAGCATGAAATCATGAGTAAAAAATTAGAAACCCAAATTTATTTTGCTCACCCTTACTCGCCTTGGGAAAGAGGGATAAATGAGAATATCAATGGACTAATCAGACAATACTTTCCAAAGGGAACTGATTTTAATGAAGTCTCTGATCAGGAAATAAATTTTGTGGTAAACCGATTAAATAATCGCCCCCGAAAAACACGGGGAGGGAAAACACCGAATGAATTATTTAAAGGAATACGAACATGTTTACTTCCGGATTAACGATGTTGCACTTATTATGTGAATCCAAGAAGGATTATCTGAACGAAACTGCTCCCAAACTTCGCTCCCCAATTGACACTGAATAGCCGTAACTGGCTGGCGATTCTGCCACAACAGAAGCAATGATTCCTCAGGCAACTGCCCAAGCCCAATAAACCGCCTGCTGCCAGGGTAATGATTGACTGTCACCATCTCCAGTAATGACGCAGGATATCTATTAAAATGCGCCAAGCATCGGGCGAGAGTCAATTGGTCATAGCTATCATGCTCAAACCACAGTACGACGCGCTGATATTTGGCAGAAGCAGATAACAAAATTTGCTCTTCCTGTTCACGCTGATAAATAAGTTGATTCTGATTGACACCAATCCGTGCAACATAATGTTCAGAAAGAAATTTTACCCGTTTCGATAACCAACTCTTATCTGACACTACCGGCCCTTGGCAGAATGGATCACTGTAGGCCAAAAAGTCTCCGCGAAAGCCTGCCAGAGTAAGATTGTTCTGGATATCAGATCCGCAACGAATATGTAGCGTCGAAAGTTCATGATCTGGTGTTAAGCCCTGTGTTTGGATCGCTATTCGGGCCTGTTCCATCGCTGTCACATGGGCTTTCAATTTAGACCAACTCGGAAGTCCCAGTTCACGGGCAATTATCCACTGAGCATCACTCAATCGATTGTGCTGTTGAACCAATTCATCTTGCGTTAAATGCGGATAATGGCGACGAAAACGCTCAATTGCTTCAGGAAATGATTGTCGCAATGCATTACGCAACTCTTTTGCCCGCTTACGCTGCTGCTCAAGAGTAATTCTAAATGGTGAAGGGGAAAATAAAGACGAAGCTCTGGGTTGAGTCATGATCACAGCCCTTTTCTAAAGTCTGTGTCCGCTAATCAGACAGAAAAGGGAAAGCCATACAGCATATCGTTTCAATGATCATGGGCGCAGCCCTTTCCGCAGACAAGGTGGCGATGATCTCGCCGTCGGTCATCCTAACAAAAGGAGAAAGGGCTTTCAATCAATATGAAAGCCACAGAAGTTAACTATTCAACCAACCTGCACAGACAACATACCCAGCGAACCAGACTCAAGACCATCTACAGGAATGGAAACCGCTTCTTTCCTATCCCACGTTCCCATGATATACAGCAACGGTAAAAAGTGTTCAGGAGATGGATTGGATAACTGCCCCTCTTCCCTGTCCAGTGCATGAATCAAAGGATAAGGTTGCTCATAACTGGTAAGGTTATCACGCACATAATGGTTAAATGATTCTGCCCAGGGATATGGTTCAGCATCAGGTTCCTGCCTCTTCATGGTACGAAGATTGTGTACCACATTACCACTCCCCAAGATTAAAACACCTTCATCTCGTAAAGCAGCCAGCTTTTTCCCTAATTCATAGTGGTACGTCGCTGGTTTGGTATCATCTATACTCAGTTGAATGACTGGAATATTGGCCTGAGGATACATCTTAACCAGAATTCCCCAAGTCCCATGATCCAACCCCCATTGATGATGATCAGCATAAACTTCCACAGGTTCCAGCATCTCTTGCACTAAAGCAGCCAATTCAGGCGAGCCTTTAGCCGGATACTGAATTTCATACAATTCCTGTGGAAAGCCACGAAAATCATGAATAGTCCTCGGTTGACTCATGGCGGTTACCGCTGTGCCATTGGTATACCAATGAGCAGAAATCGCCAAAATCGCTCTGGGTACAGGCAGTCTTTCACCAAGTTCACGCCACACATTGGTATAGCGATTTTCTCCCAGTACATTCATTGGACTGCCATGACCAATAAACAGTGCCGGCATTCTGGAAATATTCATAATGACCTCTCACACCAAATATAGGTAATTTTAATACTTGCGGACAGGTTACGCCTTTCAGATAAGCAAAACAGTGGGCTAACGGTGATGAAGTTTTTCAAAAAAATTGAAAAGTCACAGCTTGCGTAAACTGTGACTTTAGAGAACATGTAGGTTATAACTGATATTTCGTCCGTTTATCAGACAATTACGACTCAGCTTGCTTTTTGTTCCATTGCCTGGCGATAAATTACCAGATCTTCAATAGTGACTACCGGCATATTATGCAGTTTCGCAAATTGCACTACCTCAGGAGTACGCGCCATTGAACCGTCATCATTGGTTAATTCGCACAATACACCTGCCGGTTTAAAACCAGCCAAGCTGACTAAATCAATTGCTGCCTCAGTATGCCCCTGACGAACCAGCACTCCACCAAGTTGAGCGCGTAGTGGAAAAACATGTCCCGGACGGTTCAAATCACTGGGTTTGGCATTATCTGCAATCGCTGCACGAATAGTCGTGATACGGTCAGCCGCAGAAACCCCCGTCGTCACTCCCTGAGCGGCCTCAATAGTTACGGTGAATGCAGTCTGGAACGGGCTAGAGTTATTTTCTACCATCATGGGCAATTGCAATTGCTGGCGGCGCTCTTCTGTCAGGCATAAGCAGACAATGCCACTGCCATGACGGATAGTCAGTGCCATTTGCCCTACGGTCATTGTTTCGGCCGCAAAGATAATATCACCTTCATTTTCACGATCTTCATTATCCAGCACCATCACCCCCCTTCCATCACGCAAAGCGTTAATGGCGTGTTCAACACGTTCTGATGATGTGCCATATTCAGAAAGTAGCGTCTGATTCATGGTAAAGAAACCTCATTAAAATTTATGGATTACCAGAATCAGGGCGGTCTTGAGGAGTTCTCGCTATAACATCACGCCGTAACATTAATATTATTAATATCAGGTGTGAATACCATAGCCGGAACAACAGACGAGCACAAAGCCCGACAGATACCGTTATTCTCTCCCATCCGGACTATCACCGTCGGCTCCAGAGTTACACTGGATCTGCTGACCTCCGCTTTATCATAAAGATAACTACAAACGGAGCGCTCGCGGGCTTCACTATACCATCCATAAGATAGCCTAATGTTACCGCCGGTGGGGACTTTCACCCCGCCCTGAGATAAGCTAGTGAACTATAACGCTAATATTTGCCGACGGCAATCAACAAAATCAAATGTGAAACCTGGCTCACAATGGCTTGTGGTTTTACTATCTGGTATTACACTATCCAGAAATTATTTATGTCATAAAAAGGATGCATCATGCTCGATCCCAAAAAAATTGAACAAATTGCCCGCCAGATCCAGGATTCTTTACCAAAGGGGGTTAAAGAGTTCGGTGGTGATGTAGAGAAAAAATTACGGATGATTTTGCAATCCCAACTTGGCAAGCTTGATTTAGTGAATCGTGAAGAATTTGATATTCAAACTCAGGTTCTGTTACGTACCCGTGAAAAATTGACCGCAATGGAACAGCGTTTAAGTGAATTGGAAGCGAAGTTTGAAAATAAAAATACCCCATCTGCTGATAACATGGCAAAAGAAGAATAATTATTACTATACATAAAAACAACCGTGATAATGAGCAGAATGTGATATCTGCTCATTATTATTAGAGATTAATGCTGCTGGTTTTCTTTACCGTAATGCTCAGAACGTGGACCATACAGCAAACTGTGACTACCACCGGCTGTCAGTAAGCGGTTACTTGTAATGCCAGCGATTTCATGACCTCTATCCATAATGGTATCAGCGATTTGTGAAACTACGGCAGACACCAACATACCAACAAGACTATTCGAATTGTTTTGATTTTCAGTTGATGAAGCCATTGCTCGACCATGCCACAGTTGCTTGCCACTACGCAAATCCACCAACTTCGCGGAAGCCGTTACACGAGTATCGCTGTTGATAATCTGATATTGCGTACCATATTCCTCAATATCCAAATAGAGCGCAGAATCTGCACCGAAAATATCATGCAATTTTTTGTAACTGATATTCTGAACATCCTGTGCGGCTGTCACACCATTTTGCTGAAATGTCTCTTCCACAACAGCAACCGGAAAGACATAATAGCCAGATTCCGCCAATGGATATGTCACATGAGAAATTAGGCTGTGCCCTGCTTTAACTTCCACAGATTTGTTTACCGCCGGCAGAACCAGAATGGATTTCGGTTTGCTTTCTTTAAATGCAGTGTAATCATAAGGAACAGATTTACTACACCCTGTCAGCACAAATGCCGCCAGTAGACTTAACGCGACGAGAATACGGTTCATTGCATAGTTCCTTTATTTTTACTTAATAAAAAGTCCATAAATGGCGCTGACTCAGGAAACAATTTTTTCTCTATTTCAAACTGATGGAACGCTTCTGAAACACGACCTGTTTTGCTATAAAGCAGCCCCATCTGTGCATGCAGACCAGGTGGTACAGGCTTATCTTTGGCTTTCGCTCTTTCAATTACCTGCTGCAAAGCCTGTAACTGCTCTTCAAACCCTATCTTATCCTGTTGATAATACTGATAAATTGTAGGTTGGTATTTATCCCACTCATAAATTGTTTTTGGCTGCGTGGCACAACCCGCTAAAGCCATAGCTGCCAGCAATAAGCCCGCTTTTTTCATTAATATCATGAACATATATCCCTATATTTATTAATTAGATGGCTTCCATGCACCGGTTTCAATGCTTTCAACCAGACGGTTTACCGCTTCACGAATAGCCAGATCCAATACTTTACCATTCAGCGTGGAATCATAGCTGGCAGTGCCACCGAAACCGATAATTTCACGGTTGGATAATTTATATTCTCCTGCTCCCGCTACAGAAAAAACCACTTCGGAAGTTTCTACATTCACGACATTCAGCGTGACTTTAGAATAAGCCACCTGTGACTTACCGCGCCCTAACAATCCCCATAACTGATGATCACCCACTTCTTTACGGCCAAATTCAGTCACATCACCGGTAATAACATAAGCAGCACCTTTCAACTTCTGCGATTTACCTTGTAAACCTGCTTCCGCTTTCAGTTCCGCCATATTGGTGCGTTCCAGCACCGTAAAGCGTCCAGTCTGCTGTAAGTGCGAAATTAAAATCGTTTTAGATTGATTACCGAGGCGATCAACGCCATCAGAGAAAATCCCATTTTGATAACTGGAACGGTTTTCAAACTTACCTATCGCAATTGGGCTACGAACCCCTTGATATACGGTATTGTAAGAATTAACTTTTTGTACTTGAACGGTATTAGAAGATTCAGTTGCACACCCTGCTAATATTGCCGAAGCTAAACAAATTGAAGATAAAATCAACTTACCTTGCATAAAAACTTATTCCTGCGTAAAAAATTTATCCGTTTATCTACTAACTTTAAAATGTAAAGGTTATAGATAACATATTTCATTAAAAAATCATTTACATCAGAAATCATTATGAATAAGCCAACGTTATGTGACCAGCATTTTATGCCACAAAGATAAAAAAAATATCTGTTACATCACATTTCATCAGATTAATCCTCCACCAATCTAGATAATAAAATCACGTTAATTTGAATTGTTATTATAATATTTTGATAATGTTTATGTCGTTAATTAAATTACTCGTACCTGATATTACAAATATCCATTTATTTATGGTTAAATATCATTCAATAAACACAAATTAAATAAAAAAAATAACCGGGAAGATTTCATCTCTTACCCGGCTTTCATTCAAATAATATATACCCTATGGATTTCAAGATGCATCACGACGGCAAGGGAGCGAATCCCCGGGAGCATAGAGAACTATGTGACCGGGGTGAGTGAGTGCAGCCAACAAAGAGGCAGCTTGAAAGATGACGGGTATAGTCAAATAAATAATCTACAGCGCTTAATACAGTAATATCTTCTAGCTGTTTTCAATGACAAGCTAAAGCATTATTTACTGATCTTTAATCGCCTTGATGATATTGGTTGTTGAAATACCATCTTCAAAGTTCAGCACTTTGACTTCTCCGCCCGCAGCCCAAACTTCTTTACTGCCAGCAATTTCTTCCGGTTTATAATCTCCCCCTTTTACCAATACATCCGGCAAAACATCCGCAATCAATCGCTGTGGTGTATCTTCTTCAAATGGCACAACCCAATCCACAGCGCCCAGAGCAGATAACACAATCATTCGTTGTTCTAGTGGATTAACAGGACGGCTTTCACCTTTCAGCCGTTTAGTCGATGCATCACTGTTAACAGCAACAATTAACCGATCACCCAGTTTACGGGCATTCTCCAGATAAGAGACATGACCCGCATGCAGAATATCAAAGCAGCCATTAGTCATCACAATCCTTTCACCACGTTGGCGAGCATCAGCGACAGCCTGTTTAAGCTGAACTTCGGTCATCACACCAAAACCCGTTTCAGCACGGCCACGGATAGCATTCTCCAGTTCAATCGGCGAAACAGTCGATGTACCCAGTTTGCCAACAACAACACCCGCAGCAGCATTCGCCAGGAAACAGGCTTCATTCAGTGGCTTTCCAGCCGCAATCGCCGTTGCCAACACACCAATAACCGTATCACCGGCACCAGTGACATCAAACACTTCTTGCGCCTGCGTAGGCAAATGTAATGGCGGTTGATCAACACTCAATAAACTCATCCCCTGTTCAGAACGGGTAATCAGTAATGCCTGGAGATCCAAATCCCGAACCAATTGAGTTCCCTTCTCAACTAATTCATTGTCATCTTTGCAGTGACCCACCACCGCTTCAAATTCAGACAGATTTGGCGTGAGTAAAGTTGCACCACGATAACGTTCAAAATCATTACCTTTCGGATCGATCAACACCGGGACTTTGGCAGCGTTTGCCAATTTGATCATGTCATGAACCTGACTCAGCGCACCTTTGGCGTAGTCAGATAAAACTAGTGCTCCAATATGGGGCAACGCCTGTTCAATGCGCTCAAACATCGGCTGCGCATCGACATTATCGAAACCTTCTTCAAAATCTAAGCGAATTAACTGCTGGTTACGGGAAAGTACCCTCAGTTTGGTAATTGTCGGATGTGTCGGAACAGAAACAAAATCACAGCGCACCTTAACACTGCGCAGTTTCTCATTCAGTGCATGTGCTGCGTCATCAATCCCAGTCAAACCGATTAAATGTGAATTTGCCCCAAGAGCCGCAATATTCATAGCAACGTTAGCTGCGCCTCCCGGACGTTCCTCAATAGTATTTACTTTTACTACAGGCACCGGCGCTTCCGGCGAAATCCGGCTAGTCGGCCCATACCAGTAGCGATCTAACATAACATCACCGACGACTAAAACCTCTGCGCAGTGAAAATCCGGGAGTGTCATTTTCAATCCTTGCTCCAAATATTAGATATCAAATTGGTGCCAAATATTATCATACGACCGTAAAATCCCTACACCAAACTGTTATTGTTCACCTAACCACTGTTGCCAACTACGACGTACCCGCTCTTGTTGCTCACTGAAACAATGGGTTGATACTCGACTGGAAAGCGTCTGTAACGCCAAATGATGTAGTTCATCACGCATAGAAACGTAAGCCTGTGTTAATGCGGCTGCCTCATCTTCATCCATAATTTCATAAGCCGCCATTAATTGGAAAATCCGTACATTATCCGACCAACGCACCAAACGCTCATTTTCAGCAGCATAACGAAGCACCAAATATTGAGCGATAAATTCGATATCGGTGATCCCCCCCGGATCAGCTTTAATATCAAATTGATCTGAATGGTGACTACCTAAATGTTTATGCATCTTTTCCCGCATTTCCCTTACCTGCTGACGCAACAAAGCGGATTCTCGTCGCGTACATAACGTCTGATGGCGTATCCGTTCAAAATCCCGGTGCAAGTTTTCATCACCAAATACCATACGGGCACGTACCAACGCCTGATGTTCCCAAGTCCACGCTTGATTCTGCTGATAATCTGCAAATGCGCCGATGGTACTGACTAACATGCCTGATTCCCCGGAAGGACGCAGGCGGACATCCACGTCATACAACACGCCAGAGGAGGTTCGAGCGCTGAACAAGTGCATAATTCGTTGGGCAAGACGCAAATAAAATTGCCGGGCATCAATCGATCGATCGCCATCGGTCATCACATCCACCGGGCAATCAAGCAGGAAAACTAAATCAAGATCAGAACTGTAACCCAACTCCCAACCACCCAATTTGCCATAACCAATCACAGCAAATCCCAGACCTTGCCGCTGACTCAAATGTGATGGAACACCATAACGTTTTGCCATTTGTCCCCACGCCTGTTGAACGACTGCTTCAATAATCGCTTCTGCCAAATAAGTGAGATGATCACTGACTTTCATCACCGGCAACACGCCAGTGATATCCTCCGCCGCAATCCTCAATAATTGCGCTTGCTTAAACTGGCGGAGCGCCTCTAGTTGCTGCTCTTCATCATCCTCAGGTATCCGCAACAAATATTGCCGCAATTCATCTTTGTAAGCATTCAATGGCAAAGGTTGATACAGGAATTGTGGATCAAGCAGTTCATCCAGCAACAATGGGTGACTGGCAAGCTGAGTCGCAATCATCGGTGAAGCAGCACACAACCGGATAACATGTGTTAATACAGCTTCCGATTCAAGTATCAGTTCCAGGTAAGTTGTACGGCTGACAATACTTAATAACAACGGAATAACCCGCTCTAGCACGATATTGGCATCTTGTCGCAAACAAACTTTTGCCAACAAACGTGGCATCAGATGGTCAAGCACATCACGCCCACGCGGGCCAATGGTTCTTTTGCCCACATCATGACGGAACACAGAAATGATATGCAATATCTGTTGTGCAATCGCTTCATCCAAATGCGGAGCTAGTATGATCAACTCTTCTTTTTCGAGATTTTCCAGCCACAGACTTTTAAATGGCACATGACCAAGTTCCTCTTCACAATTATCACTGTCATCGCCAATTAATTGCGTAAAAATAGCCCGAACAGCCCCCATCTGACTGTTCAATTCAATTGTCAGAGCTTCCCAA
Organism: Photorhabdus hindustanensis; assembly: GCF_002968995.1. NCBI lineage: Bacteria > Pseudomonadati > Pseudomonadota > Gammaproteobacteria > Enterobacterales > Morganellaceae > Photorhabdus > Photorhabdus hindustanensis. Next base: position 14,715 of record NZ_PUWT01000080.1, on the reverse strand, counting down.
TTTTCAAATCCCATGCCCCACGTCAGTCGTGCACAATTCAATTCATCTTCTGGCAGAGTCTGGGTTTGTTGATCGTTAATTGACTGTAAAAGATTTTCTAACCGCCGCAAAAAGAGGTAACCGTCAGTAAGTTGTTTCACCTGCAATGGTTGCAAAATCGCCAACTGCGCTAATATTTGAAGAGTTGGCAACAACGCCTGAGATTGCAAACACAGTTCACGCCCACCACGAATAAGCTGGAACACCTGGGCGATAAATTCAATTTCACGAATACCACCAGCGCCTAGTTTGATATTGTCTTTCAAGCCACGGCGACGCACTTCCCGTTCAATCATGCCTTTCATATTTCTCAGAGATTGAATCACACTGAAATCAATGTAACGGCGAAAGACAAACGGTCTTAGCATCCTGCGTAATTCTTCACCATACCCTTGGTCTCCAGAACCCATAATCCGCGCCTTCACCATCGCATAACGTTCCCAATCACGTCCCTGCTCTTGATAGTAATCCTCCAGCGCAACAAAACTGAATACCAATGGGCCACTATCACCGAATGGACGCAAACGCATATCCACCCGATACACAAAACCATCCACAGTTTGCTGATCGAGCACTTTGATAAGACGCTGCCCCAAACGGGTAAAAAACTGAGCGTTATCCATTTCACGACGGCCGCCTTGGGTAAGACCGTTTTCAGGATAGACAAAAATCAAATCAATATCAGAAGAGAAGTTCAGCTCGCCACCGCCGAGTTTTCCCATACCGAGAATTAACAGTGGTTGTGGCTCTCCCTGTTCATTACAAGGGGTTCCCCAATCCTGGCAACAACGCTGATATAACCAGTCACGAGCCGCAATAATCAACGTTTCAGCCAACATACTGAGTTGTTGCAGCGTCTCCTGAGTCGTAATGCTATGCAGTGCCTGCAACCAAGCTATTCTCACCAGTATCTTGTTACGAAACTGACGTAAAACCCGCATAAGGGTATTTTCATCCTCTACTGATGCGAGTAACTGTTGCAGCCATTCAGCATATTGATGCCACTCCTGCGCTCCAGGTGGATGTTGGCGGATCTCAGCTAACCATTCAGGATGAGCTTGCAGATTCTCAACAACAAAATCACTCAGTGACAATACCGCCAGCTCATGAACAGAAAAAGGCTCAACACTTAACGTTAATTGTTGAAAATGTTCCGTCACACGCTGTAACTGAGCCAGAAGCGGGGTTGAAAGTGGCAACATAAAGAATTCCTTTATTTAAGCGGAGAGATTTATTAACCACATAGATTTATTGACCACATAGTCAGTGCCAACTTACATTGCAAATAGAACGAGCTATAACATAGCGTTTCAGCTTCTGTTTCCGTATCCAATAATTTCTGGTTGATAGCAACTAATTGGTTATTCAACTGTTTCGGCTCACTAGAATATTTGATCATTTGCTGAATCAAAGTCAGTACTTGCTTTAAACCATCCCGACCATCCGATAAACCAGCCAACCAACGTTCCTCTTGTTCCTGCCAATGGGCTAATATTGATGTAAGTACCGAAGATAATGACTGCTGCATATCAATTTCTACCTGAGTTGAAAGCAAGACTGCCTTTGGTTTTCCCTGAGCTAACTGATAACCACGAGCTGCTTTACTTTTATTTCCTTGCCGCAAGCCGTTTGATTTTGCCAACTCAACCGCCAATGTTAATACATCGGCTATAGTTCCTTGCTTTAACTCCAGTTCAAACTCACACATTGGCTCCTTACGGTCTGCTGCAATAATTTCCCCCTGATCGAGCACCACTTCAATCTCACTTTGTCCATAAGTCACCACCCACTTCTCCCGCATAAAGTCAGTACTGAATAACGCATTCAAGCGGGATTGCAACGCTTCCACATCACAGTTGTCAGGCCAGATGTGCCGTGGAAACAGAGTCAATGCCAGTTCCGGCTTTACCAATGGCACATTATATTCCGGTCGCTGATGCAACCCGCCAACCACCTTACCGGCTGTTTTGATCGTCATCTCATACTGGTCATCAAAACCACGGATCCGCAATCCCATATCAAGACCGCGCAGTTGGTTATCCGACGTCTCGAAATAGATATTGGTTAACTTTTGGGGAGAAAAATAGTCATGAGGAAATAACAGTAACTGCTGACGAATTGCAGGAATAGCTTGTGGTCTGGCGATAAGTTTTAATTCAATTTCTACACTCATATCTGCACCATTGATGACAATCTTTGCCCTTCATCTTACCTTGATTTCGCTTTTTTCCACGATGAGTAAGAAGAAAATTAAAATTTCTCTTTCCTGCAAGTTATGATAGTAATTAACAGGAAATGTTTCGTTCAACAGACAACAAGCCCTGTATTCAATCGATTAGAAAAGTGTCATTTTGGTTTACCGATTGCTCTAGCAAACTTAACTCTTTACTATCAAATTCTAAACTCACCATAGATAAAGAACAGTTGAAATCACAATGCGAAAATTACCTTTACTTCTTACGGCGCTATTGAGCCTAAGCTTTTCGCTGACTACCCACGCGGAAGAAAAGCGCTATGTATCTGATGAGTTATCTACCTACACACACGCCGGGCCGGGTAACCAATACCGTATAGCCGGTACACTAAATGCCGGTGACGCAGTCACGTTGATAAGCATCAATCGGGAGAGTAATTACGCTCAAGTGAAAGATGATAAAGGCCGTCTTGTCTGGCTACCCGTTAACCAGCTTAGTAATAAACCCAGCTTACGTACCCGCCTGCCGGAGTTAGAACAAGAAGTGAAAACATTGACGGATAAGTTAGCCAATATAGACAATAACTGGAATCAACGCACTGCCGATATGCAACTGAAGGTTGCCAATAGCAGTAACATTCTTGCAGAGTTGAAAAAAGAGAATGAGAAGTTGAAAAACAAACTGACGGTAGCAGAAAAAAAGCTCGATGCTGCAAATCTGCAACTTGATGACAAACAACGCAATATCATTCTGCAATGGTTTATGTACGGCGGTGGCGTTGCAGGCGCTGGTTTAATCTTTGGATTATTACTGCCACATATGCTCCCACGCCGTAAGCGTAATGACCGTTGGATGAGTTGATTAAGGAACATATTAGGTGAGAGTCTATCTGGTTGGCGGCGCAGTACGTGATCGCCTGCTAAATTTTCCTGTAAATGAGCGGGATTGGGTTGTTGTGGGTGGAACGCCAGAAGAACTGCTATCCCAGGGATATCAGCAAGTTGGCAAAGATTTTCCGGTGTTCCTGCATCCCAAAACCCACGAAGAGTATGCACTGGCACGCACCGAGAGAAAATCCGGCCAAGGATATACCGGTTTTACTTGTTATGCTGCGCCGGATGTCACACTGGAAGACGATTTACAGCGCCGTGATCTGACAATTAATGCGATTGCTCAAACATCCACGGGTGAACTTGTCGATCCTTATCATGGTGTTGATGATTTAAACAATCGTATCTTACGCCATGTTTCTGATGCTTTCTTTGAAGATCCACTAAGGGTATTACGAGTGGCTCGTTTTGCCGCTCGTTTCGCCCACTTAGGGTTTACCATCGCCCCAGAAACACAGGCGTTAATGTCAAATATGGCAATTAACGGCGAGCTATCAGCACTCACACCGGAACGTGTCTGGAAAGAGACCGAAAAAGCCCTTATTACCCATTCCCCTCAGGTCTTTTTTCAGGTTTTACGTGATTGTGGCGCATTGGCGGTGTTGTTTCCTGAAATCGATAATTTGTTTGGCGTTCCCGCACCAGAGAAGTGGCATCCTGAGATTGATACCGGTATTCATACGTTAATGGTGCTGAAAGTAGCGACTGAATTAACAGATGAAGTCGATAGCCGTTTTGCTGCTCTATGCCATGATCTTGGTAAAGGGCTGACTCCGCCAGAACAGTGGCCTCACCATTATGGACATGGGCCAGCAGGCGTTAAGTTAGTTGATCAATTATGCCAACGTCTGCGCGTTCCTAATTCTGCCCGTGATTTGGCAAAATTAGCTGCTCAATATCATGATTTAGTGCATACCGTTGCCCAATTGCGGCCAAAAACATTACTTAAATTGTTTGATGCCATTGATGCATGGCGTAAGCCTCAGCGAATAGAGCAATTGATTATCATCAGTGAAGCCGATGCACGAGGTCGTACCGGTTTTGAAGATACGCCATATCCGCAAGGCGATTATCTGCAACAGGCATTCAAAGTTGCCTGCCAGGTTCAAGTGAAAAACATTGTAGACAGCGGGTTACGTGGCGCGGACATTGGTCATGAGCTACGACGTCAACGTCAGCACGCATTGGCAGAATGGAAACAACGAGACAATACTGTTCAAAACAATGCTGTTCAAGGTAATACTGTTACCTAAAACATCCCCTGATATCAAACATTAGGCAATCTTCGAATTGATATCAGGGGAACTATTCGTTACATAAATACCCAGTAGACAGCGGCTGCCACAATAAAGCGGTAGATAGCAAATGGGATAAAAGATATACGTTTAATCAATGCCAGAAACGTTTTAATGGCGACTAACGCAACAACAAATGCAGTAATAAAACCGACAGCAAACATTGGGATATCAGAAGCGCTCAAAAAGTGTAGGCTCTTATATAAATCTAATCCACTTGCCCCCATCATCATCGGTACAGCCAGAATAAACGAGAACTCTGATGCAGTATAACGATTAACCCCCATCAGCATTCCTCCAGAAATTGTCGCGCCTGAACGAGAAAATCCCGGCCACAACGCTAAGCACTGGAAGCAACCAATCATAAAAGCCTGACGATAAGTAATATCATCCAGCCCTTCTGCTCTCGGTGTTTTAGGTTTCAAGATTTCTGCTGTAATCAGCAACACACCACCAATAACCAAGGCGTACATCACGCTTTGTGGGTTAAACAGCGATTTGATGACATCATGGAACAGCAACCCAAGCGTGACCGCAGGTAGCATTGCTAAAATAATATGACTCAGTTTCAGTTTGCCATTGGTTTTACCTTCGTGGGAAACTTCACCAAAGTGGATACCAATGAGCCCAAACAAGCGACGCCAAAACACCACTACCACAGCAAGGATAGATCCAAGCTGGATAATAACTTCAAATGTTTCAGCTTTATCGCCAGTAAATCCCAACATATGGCCAACGATAATCATATGGCCGGTAGAGGAAACAGGAAGAAATTCAGTTAGCCCTTCAACAACACCAAGAATAGCTGCATGAAACAAGGTAGAAAGGTCAGTCATATAGAGAAGTCGCCCATTAATAAATATCCGAAACAAGTAGCATGGAATAAACTCAGCTACCATTATTCCCATTGTCATTAATCAATTGACATAATTATCAAGCCTGGCATCACTGCATGTCAGTCTATGTAAGAACAATGACAATAATATGGCAGCCGAATTCACTACTGATCAGATTATTTTTTTCTTTCAATAATAACACCAACTTGACGGGCCTGCGCAACAGCGCCCGGTTTACTGACTTTTATCCGTATCCACGGCGAATTAAAACGTTTTAACAGCAGATCCGCTATCTCTTCAGCCACTCTTTCAACCAGAGCAAAATTCTGATTTTCTACATGATTGATGATCGCTTCGCTAACTTTGGCATAATCCAAACAATATTCGACATCATCACTGGAAGATGCGCGTTTATTATCCCATCCCATTTCGATATCGAACACTAACTTCTGTTTAATGGTCTGTTCCCAGTCGTAAACACCAATTGTGGTAATCACAACTAACTCTTCAATAAATACGATATCCATCACGTCATTTTCCTGTTTTTCAATTTGTCGGATACCACTTCCGACTAAATATGCGTATTATCCATGACTAGACTAAGAAAACGACCATTATTATTGGGGAGACATTATGAGTGCTATCGCGCTTGGCATGATCATCTTCGCGTATCTTTGCGGTTCAATCTCCAGCGCAATACTTATTTGTCGGCTGGCTGGGTTACCTGATCCTCGTCAACACGGTTCAGGCAACCCAGGCGCGACAAATGTACTGCGAATTGGCGGCCGCAGTACCGCGGCAATAGTACTAATTTGTGATGTTCTGAAAGGGATGATCCCCGTCTGGTTGGCTCATCAACTCTATGTTCCCCCTTTCTATTTAGGAATTACAGCAATCGCGGCTTGTCTCGGTCATATTTACCCGGTCTTTTTCCAATTCAAAGGCGGTAAGGGTGTCGCAACCGCTTTTGGCGCTATCGCGGTAATCGGTTGGGATCTAACAGGTTTGATGATGGGTACCTGGTTGTTGACTATATTACTAAGCGGCTATTCCTCTTTAGGGGCAATTATTAGCGCCTTGATAGCACCGTTCTATGTCTGGTGGTTTAAACCTGAATTTACTTTCCCCGTCGCCATGCTCTGCTGTCTGGTGTTACTACGTCACCATGATAATATCCAGCGTCTGTGGCGCGGCCAAGAAAGTCGTATTTGGAACAAGTTCAAAAAGAAAAAAGAGATGACCGAAAAAGAAAAAAACCAAACAGAAAAAGAGCAAAGATAAAGAAGATCAACAACAGAACCGGATAAAAACCAGCAACTTATTGAGTTACTGGTCTTTTATTTTCATTATATCAAGAAGATTTATAATGCTGGTAATTCCGACAGCGGCCAGCGGGCCTTGACTGTCACACCAAGTGAATCACTCACCTCTCCTTTTAGACGGATCATACCGGCAAGCGCAATCATAGCACCGTTATCTGTACAGAATTCAGGACGCGCATAAAATACTTCGCCACCCAATTTTGCCATGACCTCTTCCATCTTGGTGCGCAATGTACGATTGGCGCTGACACCACCTGCCATTACCAGTCGCTTGAATCCAGTCTGCTCAAGCGCTCTTTTACATTTAATCGCTAATGTATCAACTACCGCATCTTCAAAAGCGCGGGCAATATCCGCTCTAGTCTGCTCATCATCGCTGTTGCTATGAATAGTATTAGCAGCAAAAGTTTTCAATCCCGAAAAACTGAAATCCAGCCCAGGACGATCTGTCATCGGACGAGGAAATACAAAACGCCCAGTTTCCCCTTTCTGAGCCATCCTGGAGAGTATCGGCCCCCCTGGATAATCCAATCCCAATAACTTAGCTGTTTTATCAAACGCTTCACCAGCGGCATCATCTATTGATTCACCAAGCAGCTCATACTTACCAATACCCGTTACACTAATGAGCTGTGTATGACCACCAGACACCAGCAAAGCCACAAACGGGAATTCAGGGCTGTTATCTTCCAGCATCGGGGCAAGCAAATGCCCTTCCATATGATGAACAGGAATCGCAGGAACATCCCAAGCAAACGCCAGAGAACGGCCAATCGTCGCCCCTACCAACAACGCGCCAACCAGACCAGGACCTGCCGTATAAGCCACCGCATCAATATCTTTACGGGTTAATCCTGCCTCTTTCAAAGCAGCTTGAATCAAAGGTACTGTTTTGCGGATATGGTCACGTGAAGCCAATTCAGGCACGACACCACCGTAATCAGCATGCAGTTTAATCTGACTGTATAATTGATTTGCCAATAAACCGGCTTTGTCGTCATAAATTGCGATTCCGGTTTCATCGCAAGACGTTTCTATACCTAAAACTCGCATTACACTACCTATATTCCACAGAAGAGAGCCAGTTTATCATTAATAAGATAATTTGCGCGGCTTACATGCTGACTATTTTTGCTGCTTAGTCTATAATCAGCCCTCTACGTAAAACTCCTGTGTGGTTATCGTCAATATTACGGAACTGATTTGCAGATCACCGTCGTAATGTTATTGTTTCAATTTGCGGCGGCGCTTTACAAAGCCGTGTTCATTGAAGTAAAATTCCGCACCATTTTAAGATGGCTGGCATCCCACGCCAGCAAGACCGATTTCTATTGAGGTGAGAGGCACATGCCGGTAATTAAAGTACGTGAAAACGAGCCATTCGACGTAGCATTGCGTCGCTTTAAGCGTTCCTGCGAAAAAGCAGGTGTATTAGCAGAAGTTCGCCGTCGTGAATTCTATGAAAAACCAACGACTGAACGTAAACGCGCTAAAGCTTCTGCTGTAAAACGTCACGCTAAAAAGCTGGCTCGTGAAAACGCACGCCGCACTCGTCTGTACTAATCCTTGCGGTTGATCCGCATAGTGATTGAATTTGCAGACAACAGTAGTTGCAGATAAAGGCCGTGCTTTCCGAAAGGGAGCGCGGCTTATTGTCGTTCATCAACAGGCGTAAAAGGGCTTATGGCTGGACGAATTCCGCGCGTATTTATCAATGATTTATTAGCTCGTACCGATATCATCGATCTGATCGATGTTCGTGTGCCACTTAAAAAACAGGGTAAAAATCACCACGCGTGCTGTCCATTTCATAACGAAAAGACACCCTCGTTTACTGTTAATGGCGATAAACAGTTTTATCATTGCTTTGGTTGCGGAGCTCACGGCAACGCCATCGATTTTCTGATGAATTACGATAGACTTGAGTTTGTCGAATCCATCGAAGAATTAGCTGCTATGCATGGTCTGGAAGTCCCTTATGAAGCAGGTTCCAGTAGCAGTCAGATAGAACGTCACCAAAGACAAAACCTTTATCAACTGATGGATAAGCTTAACAGCTTCTATCAAAATGTATTAAACACTCCCGCAGCACAACAAGCCCGGCAATATCTGGCTCAGCGTGGGCTTAGTGAAGAAATTATCCACCGTTTCTCGATTGGTTTCGCTCCCGCAGGTTGGGATAACACCTTGAAACGGTTTGCTCATAATGCAGAAGAGCATAAACAGTTAAATGACGCCGGAATGCTGGTCGCAAATGATAATGGCCGTACCTATGACCGCTTTCGCGAACGAATAATGTTTCCAATCCGTGACCGCAGAGGGCGCGTGATTGCATTTGGTGGGCGTGTTCTGGGAGATGCACTCCCAAAATACCTTAACTCACCAGAAACTGAAATTTTCCATAAAGGCCGTCAGCTATACGGTCTCTATGAAGCACAACAAAATTACAGTGATCTTTCACGGTTATTAGTGGTTGAAGGTTATATGGATGTGGTAGCACTGGCGCAGTTTGGTATTGATTATGCTGTTGCCTCACTAGGTACTTCCACTACATCGGAACATATTCAATTACTTTTTCGCGCTACTGATAACGTCATCTGCTGTTACGATGGCGACAGAGCCGGGCGTGATGCGGCATGGCGAGCATTGGAAACAGCGCTACCTTATCTGAATGATGGTAGGCAGTTACGTTTTATGTTTTTGCCTGATGGCGAAGATCCTGATTCACTAGTCCGTAAAGAAGGCCGGAAAGCATTTGAACAAAGAATGGAACAATCTCATACATTGTCTGAATTTCTGTTTGAATCATTACTGCCACAAGTTGACCTGAGTAGCCCTGAAGGGAAAACAAAACTCAGTTCACTTTCTGTACCATTGATTAACCAAATTCCTGGGGAAACTTTGCGTCTCTATATGAGACAAGAACTTGGCAATATGATAGGCATTCCTGATGCAGTACAGTTGGAACGTTTATTACCGCAGCGTCTGGAAAGTGGGAATAATTATCAGATGCCGCAGCTAAAACCGACAACTATGCGTATACTTATAGGACTGTTGGTACAGAACCCACACTTAGCCGCTTTAGTTCCCCTACAGGGAATTATGCAGGCCAAAATCGCAGGCTTACCATTATTTATGGAGCTTGTGGAGGTTTGTCTTACTCAGCCAGGGCTAACAACTGGACAACTGCTAGAACAATATCGTGATAATAAATTTAGTAAACAACTTGAAAAATTAGCTACATGGAACGATATACAAGTAGAAGAAATAGCAGAAAATACATTTCGTGACGCATTGGATCATCTCGTTGATTCAGCGTTAGAAGAACGTTTAGACATTCTTATCGCCAGGGCAAGAACTGAAGGTCTGACACCGGAAGAGCGCGAAGAAGTTCGTTTGATTAATGAATCCCGTGCCAGAAAGTAAACACTGAATTCACGGCTTAAGTGCCGCATTTGGTAGGGAAATAACCCTACATTTTGCCGCTATAAGTGGGCAGCGGCAATATAACGAAAACGCCCTTAAAAGTTATTGTTGGCAGATTAGTTTCGCCGACCGACACCAACCCAAATACTCTGAAGTGTGGATACCGTCTTATGGAGCAAAACCCGCAGTCACAGCTAAAGCTACTTGTCACCCGTGGTAAGGAGCAAGGCTATCTGACCTATGCTGAGGTCAATGACCATCTGCCGGAAGATATCGTCGATTCCGATCAGATCGAAGATATCATCCAGATGATCAATGACATGGGCATTCAGGTAATGGAAGAAGCACCTGATGCCGATGATCTGATGCTAGCAGAAACCGCTAACGACACAGATGAAGACGCTGTGGAAGCTGCTGCGCAAGTCCTGTCTAGTGTTGAATCTGAAATCGGTCGCACCACCGACCCAGTACGTATGTACATGCGTGAAATGGGTACCGTTGAGCTATTGACCCGGGAAGGTGAAATTGACATTGCTAAACGCATTGAAGATGGCATCAATCAGGTACAGTGCTCCGTTGCTGAATACCCAGAAGCAATCACCTATTTACTGGAACAATATGACCGTGTGGAAGCAGGTGAGGCTCGCCTGTCAGATCTCATTACCGGTTTCGTTGACCCAAACGCAGAAGAAGACCTTGCGCCCACTGCTACTCACGTTGGTTCTGAGCTCCCACAGGAAGAACTTGATGATGATGAAGACGACGATGATGAAGACAGTGATGACGATAGCGATGGTGATGATGACAACAGCATCGATCCAGAATTAGCGCGCCAGAAATTCCAAGAACTGCGACAACAGTATGATATTACCCGTCAGGAAATTAAGGATAATGGTCGCAACCATCCAAATACTGCGGCCGAAATTTTAAAACTTTCAGAAGTTTTCAAACAGTTCCGTCTGGTGCCAAAACAGTTTGACTATCTGGTCAACAACATGCGTTCTATGATGGATCGTGTTCGTCTTCAAGAGCGCCAAATCATGAAAATGTGTGTTGAACAGTGCAAAATGCCGAAGAAGAACTTCATCACTTTGTTCTCCGGTAATGAAACCAGCGACATTTGGTTTACTGCTGCAAAAGCAATGAACAAACCCTGGTCTGAAAAACTACTTGAGGTGGAAGAAGAAGTACAGCGCAGCCTGCAAAAACTTCGTCAAATTGAGGAAGAAACTGGTTTAACCATTGAACAGGTAAAAGATATCAACCGTCGTATGTCCATCGGTGAAGCAAAAGCTCGCCGAGCGAAAAAAGAGATGGTTGAAGCCAACTTACGTTTGGTTATTTCAATTGCCAAAAAATACACCAACCGTGGCCTGCAATTCTTGGATCTAATTCAAGAAGGCAACATTGGCCTGATGAAAGCGGTTGATAAATTTGAATATCGTCGTGGTTATAAGTTCTCAACTTACGCCACATGGTGGATACGTCAGGCAATTACACGTTCAATTGCTGACCAAGCTCGTACCATTCGTATACCCGTTCATATGATTGAGACAATCAACAAACTCAATCGAATTTCCCGTCAAATGTTGCAGGAAATGGGACGTGAGCCAACGCCGGAAGAGCTGGCAGAACGAATGTTGATGCCGGAAGACAAGATCCGTAAAGTACTGAAAATTGCCAAAGAACCTATCTCAATGGAAACGCCAATTGGTGATGATGAAGATTCACATTTAGGTGATTTCATTGAAGATACAACACTGGAACTGCCGCTGGATTCTGCAACCTCAGAAAGCCTGCGTTCAGCAACCCATGATGTTTTAGCGGGTTTGACCGCGCGTGAAGCAAAAGTACTGCGTATGCGTTTTGGTATTGATATGAATACTGACCACACGTTGGAAGAAGTCGGCAAACAGTTCGACGTTACCCGTGAACGTATCCGCCAGATCGAAGCGAAAGCACTACGTAAACTGCGTCATCCAAGCCGTTCTGAAGTTCTGCGTAGCTTCCTTGATGAATAATTACAAATTTTATTCATTCTGACTAAAAAGCGTCTGCTTCGGTAGACGCTTTTGTCTTTTATATCGGAGACACTTTTTAAATCCTCTGACAATATGATATTTACGCAGAAATATCATCACAAGTTCTCTGATATAACTCAATTAACACTCTCTCCAATCGATAGATAAAAAAGTCGTTTTCCATTTGGTGATTAAAGAGGAATGAAAGGGACATAGTTATCATTAAAATAATCACGTATAGAATAGCTTTTTATCGGAATAATAATATGACCAGATGACGCAAAATCGCTTCTGAAAAATTAATCCAGTGACGGATAAAAACGTTAAATAGGCTATAAAAACAACTGACATATATCACTCCCCGTTTTCACTACTTACTAAAAACGCAATTTTGCACATAAAATGATCATACGAATTTACAAAGCTAGACCGCGAGCAAAACTGTACGTATAATCCCTTCCATCCAACGGCCCCTTAGCTCAGTTGGTCAGAGCAGGCGACTCATAATCGCTTGGTCACTGGTTCAAGTCCAGTAGGGGCCACCAGATTTATCAACAAGTTACATGCTGTTTACTTGACCTGATATAATCGCTTGGGACGTAGATGGGACGTGGCTGTCAAAAATCACATCTATTTGCCTTGCGTGTTCAGTTAAATGGTTGGGCGCTAAATGAGCATAGCGCCTCACCATTTCGATCGACTCCCATCCCCCCATCTCTTGTAGAATTGATAACGGAACACCCGCCTGAACCAACCAACTGGCCCAAGTATGTCGCAAGTCGTGGAATCTGAAATTTTCTATCCCAGCTCGCTTTAACGCAGAATTCCATGCAGTGTTATCATCAACCCGCATCTTTCTAACTGCTGGTGTCTTCGTTCCATCATTTCTTATTGCAGATTTTTTGTGCACGAACACCCATTTGTGATGATTTCCTATCTGGTTACGCAGCACTTGGCACGCCGTGTCGTTTAGAGCTACTCCAATAGCTTTTCCTGATTTACTATCCTCAGGGTATATCCAAGCTACTTTTCGTTGCATATCGATTTGCTGCCATTCCAAATTGATGATATTTGACCTTCTCAATCCCGTTGTTAATGCAAACTTAACGACAGATTTTAACGGCTCATGGCATTCATCTATAAGTCTTTTGGCTTCGTGATGCTCGATCCATCGTATTCGCCCATTTTTCGGCTGACTGGTTTTGATTATTGGTGCCCTATCTATCCATTTCCACTCTCTCTCTGCTGCCCTGAGTAGCGATTTTATAAGCGCCAAGTGCAACCCTTTTGTGGCCTTTGCCGCTGGTTTTGGGGTGTAAGTGGGAATATCTTTACCCTTTCTTTTATTTGCTTCACACTTTGATTGCCAATTTTCCAGATGTTTTCGATTCTCCATTTTTGCTACTGCGGAATATATCTTCTCTGCTGTGATATTTTTTATGATCACCCCAGAGAAGTGGATTAGCCAAAACTCTATCATGCTCTTATCTTTGTCTATTGACTTCTTGTCAGCCTTCTCTTCAAGCCATCTGATACAAGCCTCTTCAAACGTGACATCAGGATAATCACCGAGTTTATCTACCCTCCACAAATCAGCCCTCAGTTTGTCATGCAATTCCTGCGCTTGCCGCTTGTCCTCTGTGCCAAGAGACTGCTTAATTCTCTTGCCGCCTGGGATCGTGATGTCGGCGTACCAGGTCTTGTTTCTGCGGAATATTGACATTTGTTACCTTCCTTAGCGTCAACCGCGCTCACTTTTATAGTGTTGATCGGATTATTTAGTGCGGCAATACAATTTTGCCTCGTGATGAGATAAGGTGATTGTTGTTTTGATGGGTCTTTTCTTGCTGCTATCAACCTGCCAGTTCGAATCCAGTTTCTTAATGTCGGTGGTGATACACCAACAAAGTCGCACGCTTCGTTAAATGTCAGGGGGTATCTATCCATTCTTACATTCCTTTTGCAAATTTCTCACATACTGAGAAAGCCAGTTTTTCGGACTGGCTTTTTTCTTCTGATGCTCAGACATAATTAATTTAAACTTGGGTGTATATTTATCGAGTATTGCTGTGACGGCTTTATCATCGTATTTACTGAGAGATGTCAGCTCGCTTAAGCATTCCCTTGCTATTGCCCGGCGTCCGTTTTCTAGAACTTGGTCATTCATCTAGATTAAATTTCAAATCAGTTATTTTCATTTTTAATCCCATATTAAATCAGTTAACTCATTATTTAATAGTCTACATTTTTCAGCGGCATCAATGATTTTCTGCGCTCTTTCAATGTTAGCTTCTGTAATATCAAATTTAATTTCACTCCATCCATCCTGATCAGTTATGTATATTGAAAACCAATTATTTATCAGTGAATTGTTACTTTTAATGGCTGATATTTTAATAAAGAATAATCCACAATCTAAATAAGCTATTGTCATTCTAGGTGAATTATCAAAATACCAATCATCCGACGTGTATTTAAAATCTTTCATTGAGCAAGTTAACATAATCAAGCCTTCTCTAATTACACTCATATTTCAACGAGAGTTTCTTTCCAGTCCATATCTTCTAAATCGACAATAGCTACAATTTCATATTGAGATGATGGTAATTCAGAGAACCAATTGTCGTTAATTTGAGACGGCCTTTTGTTCCATGCCAATACAATTCCCTTGTTTTCTGTGACTATAAATTT
>NZ_PUWT01000008.1:0-225383 GCF_002968995.1 Photorhabdus hindustanensis | reverse complement strand
TCAATTCAAAGCTTGATGCTCAAAGAATTCTGACTAATTAGTTCGTAATGAATTAACTGTTGTTCACTCTTCAAGACTTTAAAACGTATTTTTTTGTGATACGGTCTTGTGAGTGCCCACACAGATTGTCTGATTAATTGTTAAAGAGCAGGCTGAATCAAAAAATCACATTCTCGTTCAGCCGGGCTGCGTATACTACGCTGTTCGCCCGCAGAGTCAAGCGCTTATTGGCTTTTTCTCTGCCCGACCTCACAATGTTTATCAGCGTTGTGTCGGTCAGTGGTGGCGCATTATAGGGAGTTCTTTGACGTTGGCAAGTATTTATTGAAAAAAAACAGCCATTCGCGGATTTTTTCAACAAAACACTGACAAAAAGAACAAATCAGTTATTTTTCACTCACTATTTCAAGGAAATCATTAGCAAAATGATCGACTTGCTGCCAGTCGGTATATTCAATTTCTTTGGTTGTATCAGTTTCCCCACCGGTCATCTTCATAATCATCTTCACCATTATCCGATCCAACCAATGATAACGGGGATAAAGTAATGCACCAGCAAAAACACCACATAAATCTGGCTTCCAGGGAGTATTAAGCAGAAATTTACGAACATACACATTCGTTTCTGGTGTACGTTTCTCCGGCTTCCTTGCTGTCAGATTTACACCAAAAAACGCGGTTGGCATTTTATTAAGTTGTTGTTGATGACAGATTGCAAACTTTTTCAATGCCGAACTGAAATGACCATATCTGATCGAAGCTCCAATCATAACCTTGTCATAAGATTCCAAATTGATCGTTTTGGCTGTTGCTAAATCTCTGAGCTCGCATACCTCCCCTGATCTGCGTAGATTTTCAGCAATGCGGGTAACGATTTTCTTAGTCTGCCCATCCCGACTAGAATAAAGTAACAAACAATTCATAGCCATATTCCTCTCCCAATAGACTATTCACGCCAGAAGGTTGGTGTAAATAAAACTAATAAAGTGAATACTTCCAAGCGACCAAACAACATCGTTATAACTAATATCCATTTGGCTGCCGGATTCATTGCAGTGAAGTTATCCGCAACAACACCCAACCCAGGCCCTAGATTATTTAGTGTAGCGGCTATTGCAGAAAACGCAGAAAGTTCATCTACACCAGTTGCAATAAGTAATAACAAGCTAATGATAAATACCAAAGCATAAGCAGAGAAGAATCCCCAAACAGCTTCAATAATCCGTTCAGGTAATGCTCTTCGCCCTAGCTTGAGGGTATAAACCGCATTTGGATGAACCAATCTCTTCAATTCACGGGAACCTTGCAGGAATAGTAATAAGATACGAATGACTTTCAGTCCTCCTCCCGTTGAACCCGCACAACCACCAATAAACGCGGAACACAACAATAATATTGGCAAAAATGATGGCCAACGTGCAAAGCTATCTGTGCTGAATCCTGCCGTTGTCGCCATTGAAACAACCTGGAAAAAAGCTTGATTTAGTGTCTCCATCCCCGATTTATAAACAGAGTGATTCCATAAGATCAGAGTGCAAATAATAACAAGCACCAATTGAATGGAGATAAACATGCGGAATTCAGGGTCCCGCCAATATACTGTCAGGCTACGTCCCGTTAATACCGCGAAGTGCAAACCAAAGTTACAACCAGAAATCAGCAGAAAAATCGCAATAATGGTATTTATCGCGGGGCTATGGAAATAACCAATACTCGCGTCATGTGTAGAAAATCCACCAATTGCGATAGTTGAAAAACTATGAGAAATGGCATCAAAAACTGACATCCCCGCAGCCCATAATGACAAAGCACAGGCAATTGTCAGTAATACATAAATCAACCATAAGGTTTTTGCCGTTTCAGCAATTCGTGGGCGCATTTTATTATCTTTCAAAGGGCCAGGCATTTCAGCCCGATAGAGTTGCATTCCCCCAACCCCGAGTAGAGGCAATATTGCAACAGCCAGCACAATAATCCCCATACCACCTAACCATTGCAGCATCTGCCGGTAGAAAAGAATCGCTTTAGGCAAGGAATCAAGCCCAATCAGGGTCGTAGCACCCGTTGTTGTTAAACCGGAGAAAGACTCAAAAAATGCATCTGTAATAGAAAGGTTTGGCTGTTCAGAAAAGATGAAAGGTAAAGCCCCAACACTACCAAGTACAATCCAAAATAAAGCAACGATAAGAAACCCTTCTCGGGGCTTTAATTCATGTTTTTGCTCCCGATTTGGTATCCAAAGCATCAAACCAATAATTAAGGCAAAAATAAATGTCTGACTAAATGCACGCCCAGCGCCATCACGATAGATAAGTGCTACCAATCCTGGAATTATCATGGTGACAGAGAAAAGAATGACAAGCAGCCCAACAATACGGGTTATGGCACGAAAATGCATTTAGCTGGTTCCTTAGAAATCCAGTTACAGAGAATATTTACAGATCAGGTGTTAAATGCAGTACACCACGACTTAGATCACGTAATTTATCACCGACTTCCCCCACTAAGGTAGTTGGAAGTGAAATCCGCAAAGTAACATTCTCTGCATACTCACTGGAAATAATTTGCCCTGATGATTTCTGTAATAACTGTTCAATCATAGAGATATGGGCATATTCACACTGCAAGGAACAGAGTTTCTGTGGAACCTTATATTTTGTTTCCAGCAATTTCAGCGCCTGTTGAACACCACTTCCATATGCCCTTACTAACCCCCCGGTACCTAATTTTATTCCACCAAAATAACGAACAACGACCGCGGTTATTTCACCAACATTATTTCCCATAAGCTGGGATAGCATCGGTTTACCTGCGGTCCCTGAAGGCTCGCCGTCATCTGAAAAACCCAACTGTTGTGAATCATCCGGCGCGCCAGCAACAAACGCCCAGCAGTGATGGCGGGCATCAGGGTACTGAGCTTTGATTTGCTGGATAAACTCCTTGGCCTCATCCACCCCACAAGTATGCTTCAGCAAGGTAATAAAGCGACTTTTTTTAATCTCTTCAGTAAAATTCACTGAAGCTGCGGGTATCAAATAAGGCTTCATTATGGCAATTGAAGATCCCTAGTCATGTTTTCCACTTTATTTGCATGGATCACAATATTGTCTTCGATACGAATACCACCGAAAGGTTTAAGCATCCCAATTTTATTCCAGTCAAAATGTTTGTTGAATTCACTTTCACGCCAAGGTGCAAGCAGCGATTCGATGAAATAAAGGCCAGGCTCGATAGTCAGCACCATTCGGGGTTCCAGAATACGGGTACAACGCAGATAAGGATACATATCCGGAGCTGCTAAATATGCACCTGTATCATCCTGCATAAACCCTGCCGCATCATGGACTTGTAATCCAAGAGGATGACCAATACCATGTGGAAAGAATGGCGTTGTCAGCCCTTTCTCAACCATAACCTCTTCACTAATATCTTTCACAATACCATATTTTTTCAATAACTTAGCAATACGATGATGCATCTGAACATGATATTCGGTATAGCGAACTCCTGCTTTAATTGTACTGATTAGTGCTTTTTGTTCAGCATTCATATCTTTAATTAAAGAGGAAAATTCGTTATTGCTTTTTGCTGAATAAGTACGGGTGATATCTGCTGCATAACCATTATATTCAGCACCGGCATCAATCAGGAAACTACGTATCTCTGAAGGTACATTGTGCTGCAATACAGTGTAATGCAAAACAGCCGCATTCTCATTCATAGCAATAATATTGTCATAAGGTACATCTGTATCACGATGACCTGTTGCCGTAAGATAAGAGATATTAATATCAAATTCACTCATCCCAGCCTGAAATGCTTCATAAGCGGCCAAATGCCCGACAATAGCCGTTTTTTGTGCTTCACGCATACAAGCTAATTCATAATCTGTTTTGTATGAACGATAGAAATGCAAATAATCAAGGACAGGCTTTGGATTAATATTGTGTTCAGAGAAACCAATCTCTTTTGCTCTTTGTGGTGAACAACCAATGTAAGCAACATTCTGTTTCACATAAGTGCTTAACTCTGCATTGATATCTCCAGCATTTGCCAGATGGATCATTTCAACTTCTTTAGTCCAGTAGCTAGTCGGTAGCGGTTCTACGCTGTGCCAATAATCTACCGGTGAGTAAAACCATAATTTAGGCTTATTAATACCATCTACCCACAACCAGCAATTAGGCACTTTGGTTACTGGCACCCAAGCTTTGAAGTGAGCGTTAACTTTGAAAGGGTAGTCTCTATCATCAAGAAAAATACGCTGTAACTCACCAGAGTGAATCAGCAAAGCATCGAATTGATTACGGGCCAATGCTTCACAGGTACGTTGCTGCAATGTAGAGATATGTTCGTGGTACAGAGATGCCAACTTTTCCATTTCAATTGACCTTTTTTATTTTATGGCTAGACCATTAGCTTATCACAGCCATTGATATTTGCAGGTATCACGCAAAACCCTCTCAATTTATCGGCTCCCGCTAACACCTTATTTATCAAAATATAAAAACAATTATTGTCAATGAGATACAAATCTCACTTGTGATCACCCTTGCAAAAAACTAATCACTCATTTGCATTTACTTAACATAATAACCACAATCAAACCCATCTGGTCATACCAGATGG
This sequence comes from Photorhabdus hindustanensis, assembly GCF_002968995.1. NCBI lineage: Bacteria > Pseudomonadati > Pseudomonadota > Gammaproteobacteria > Enterobacterales > Morganellaceae > Photorhabdus > Photorhabdus hindustanensis. Next base: position 220,754 of record NZ_PUWT01000008.1, on the reverse strand, counting down.
TATGCGCTCATTTAGGAGAACGACATGCTCTATCAAAGTGAAACAATTCAAGTAAGCTGGCTGAAAGATGGCATTGCTGAACTGGTTTTCAATGCCCCAGCCGCGATTAATAAACTAGATACCAAAACCGTTGCATCTCTCGATAAGGCTGTTGCTAGCCTGGAGCAACAAACTGGACTGAAAGGCGTTTTATTACGTTCTGAAAAAGCTGCATTTATTGTTGGTGCAGATATTACTGAATTCCTCTCTTTATTCGATTCACCTGTAGAAAAACTGCAAGAATGGCTTAACTTTTCAAATAGCATTTTAAACCGGATAGAAGATTTACCTGTACCAACCATTTCGGCAATAAACGGTTATGCTCTTGGTGGTGGTTGTGAATGTGTTCTATCTACAGATTTCCGTGTGGCCTCCCCGGATGTACGCATTGGGCTGCCAGAAACCAAACTTGGTATTATGCCTGGTTTTGGTGGCTCTGTTCGCCTTCCACGCTTGATCGGGACTGATAATGCTCTAGATATCATTGCAGCAGGTAAAGACATTGGTGCAGAAGATGCATTGAAAAACGGTTTGATTGACGCTGTTGTTCCCAAAGAAAAATTGGTTGACTCCGCAGTATCAATGCTGGAACAAGCAATTGCAGGGAACCTTGACTGGAAAGCCGCACGCCAGCCGAAATTAGAGCCTTTGAAACTCAATGAAATTGAACGAAGCATGAGTTTTAGTGTGGCAAAAGGTATGGTGATGAAAGTCGCCGGTCCTCATTATCCAGCTCCCATCGCCGCAGTTAAATCCATAGAAAAAGCCGCTACACTTGGTCGCGATGAAGCGTTGAAACAAGAAACCGCCAGCTTCATTCCTCTAGCACAGACAAATGTTGCCCGTGCCTTAGTGGGCATTTTTCTTAATGATCAGTATGTAAAAGGGCTGGCAAAAAAACATCTGAAAGAAGTCACAACACCTGAGTATGCCGCAGTTCTAGGTGCAGGAATTATGGGTGGTGGTATAGCCTATCAATCTGCCCGCAAAGGGATGCCTGTCATGATGAAAGACATCAGCCAGCAAGCCCTTGAATTAGGTATGAGTGAAGCCGCGAAACTTCTAAACAAGCAGTTTGAACGTGGCCGTCTAGATGCCATAAAAATGGCGAAAACCCTCTCTTCTATTCAACCTACCTTAAACTATGCCGGTATCGAACAGGCTCAAATCGTGGTTGAAGCTGTAGTAGAGAATCCTAAGATCAAAGCGGCTGTACTATCAGAAACTGAAACTCTGGTTAATGAAGATTGTGTCCTAGCTTCCAATACATCAACAATTCCGATTTCAGAATTGGCTAACTCCCTAAAACGCCCGGAAAACTTCTGTGGTATGCATTTCTTCAACCCGGTACACCGCATGCCGTTAGTTGAAGTAATTCGCGGTGAAAAAACGTCTGAAAAGACAATTTCAACCGTAGTCGCCTATGCCAGCAAAATGGGTAAAACTCCGATCGTCGTTAACGACTGTCCAGGGTTCTTTGTAAACCGGGTACTGCTTCCTTATCTCCTTGGCTTCGGTCTGCTATTGCGTGATGGTGGTGATTTCCGCCAAATAGACAAAATCATGGAGAAAGAATTTGGTTGGCCAATGGGTCCTGCCTATCTTATTGATGTTATTGGTCTTGATACTGCACATCATGCTCAATCAGTCATGGCCCAAGGGTTCCCAGATCGAATGGAGCGTGATTATAAAGATGCCATTGATGTTCTATATGACAATCAACGTTACGGGCAGAAAAACGGCCTTGGTTTCTACAAGTACACTCAAGATAAGAAAGGTAAGCCTAAAAAAGAGCAGGACGAGCAAACAGACCAACTGCTGGCAACTATCTGCCAACAGAAGAGTAATTTCTCCGGTGAAGAGATCATTGCTCGTACTATGATCCCGATGATCAACGAAGTTGTCCGTTGTCTGGAAGAAGGAGTCATTGCCAGCCCGGCAGAAGCAGATATGGCTCTGGTTTATGGCCTTGGTTTCCCTCCATTCCACGGTGGTGTTTTCCGTTATCTGGAAACAATGGGAACAGCAGCTTACGTAAAAATGGCTGAAAATTATGCTCACCTCGGTGCTCTTTATCAGGTACCACCTGGTCTGAAAGCCAAAGCTGAACGTAATGAAAGTTACTATCCTACAGCAGCAACGATTGCTGTCAGCACCGGAAAAACAGCGTGAGGTCTGGAAACATGGAAAATGTAGTCATTATTGATGGCATCCGCACCCCAATGGGGCGCTCAAAAGGTGGTGCATTCCGTCAGGTCCGGGCTGAAGATCTCTCCGCTCACCTGATGAAAGAGCTATTTAAACGTAATCCGGCAATACAGCAACATGAAATTGATGACATCTACTGGGGCTGTGTACAGCAAACTCTAGAACAAGGTTTCAACATTGCCCGTAATGCAGCTTTACTGGCTGATATCCCTCACTCTGTACCAGCCGTGACTGTTAACCGGCTATGTGGTTCATCAATGCAAGCGCTGCATGATGGCGCTCGTATGATCATGACCGGAGAAGCCAATGTCACACTGATCGGTGGTGTAGAGCACATGGGCCACGTTCCAATGACTCATGGCGTGGATTTCCACCCTAAAATGAGTCTGAGCGTTGCCAAAGCCGCAGGAGTCATGGGTTTAACCGCTGAAATGTTGGCGAAGATTCACCATATCAGCCGTGAAATGCAAGATGAATTTGCACTTCGTTCGCACCAACGTGCAACACAGGCAACACAATCAGGCGCATTCTCCAATGAGATATCAGCAAGTTATGGTCACGATGCCGATGGCATATTGAAGCTGTTTGATTACGATGAGGTAATTCGCCCGGATACTAATCTGAAAGATCTAGCCGCACTGCGTCCTGTATTCGATCCAGTAACAGGCTCAGTCACAGCAGGCAGCTCTTCTGCTTTATCCGATGGTGCGTCTGCAATGTTGATAACCAGTGAAAGTTATGCCAAGAATCTGGGGCTGAAACCTCGTGCCCGCATCCGTTCTATGGCAGCTGTTGGTTGTGATCCTTCCATTATGGGATATGGCCCGGTCCCTGCTACACAAATGGCGCTCAAGAAAGCAGGTTTAGAACTGGGTGATATTGGTGTGATGGAATTAAACGAAGCATTTGCTGCTCAGTCACTTGCCTGCCTGAAAGGTCTGAATTTGCTGGATAGTATGGATGACAAAGTTAACCTAAATGGTGGCGCAATTGCTCTCGGTCATCCTCTAGGCTGCTCAGGCGCTCGCATCACAACAACATTGTTGAACTTAATGGAACGCCGCGATGTTCAATTTGGGCTAGCAACCATGTGTATCGGTTTAGGTCAAGGTATCGCCACCATTATAGAAAGAATGGATTAAGAACGTATCTGTAAGAATTATTATAACTGAGTCGTTGTTGCCGTAATTCCCGCCTGTCAGGGGCGGGTTTTTTTATTATTTTAAATAAATTCGAAAGCATCACCATACATGTTGTCAGCAGAAGCATCACGCTCACCACAAAAGCGCTCACGAGCAATTTTTGCCATTTCAAATCGCCCTGCAATGTAAATATCATAATTGACCAAACTACCAAAATCCTCTAGTACTGCTTTAAGCACTGTTCCTGTACGTCCACACCAACCATTCTCTGACTGTTCAACAACCGGAACAACCTTCAAATTAGGATAGCGCTCTGTAAGTAACTGTAATTCAGCAAGATCATATAAATGTTGTAATTCTCTGCCTCCCCAATACATAGAGATCTGACGTTCAGGTTGTTCTTCTAACGCTGTCAGTAATATTGAACGGGTGTAAGAAAACCCCGTACCGCCGGCAATTAATAACAGAGGATTAGCACTGCTTTGACGGAACCAAGCTTTACCATGAGGGATATCAATATTGATCATTTTCTGATCCAGAATTCTATCCATCACAGCCATTGCATACAAATTCAGTTCAGAAGCGCCAATATGTAATTCAATAAATTCCTTTTCTGAAGGCGTTGATGCCATTGAAAACGGACGTTTATCTCTCTCATCCATTACCACCATCAGATACTGACCGGCGCGGAATGAGAACGGAGAATCGGGAAGTAACCGTACCCGATAAACCGTATCAGTAATAGCCTCTACAGAGGTTACTTTGCAGCTCAGTGTTGTCATGCGTTCCCTCTTATGGTCCTAAAATATCTAATTCATCCCAGATTTTGTCGACGCGGGTACGCACTTCTTCACTCATCACAATAGGACGTCCCCATTCCCTCTGCGTCTCTCCCGGCCACTTATTCGTTGCATCCATTCCCATTTTCGAACCTAATCCTGAAACTGGCGATGCAAAATCGAGATAATCTATCGGAGTATTCTCCATTAATACTGTATCTCTTGCCGGGTCCATTCGCGTAGTGATTGCCCAAATGACATCGTTCCAATCTCTGGCATTGATATCATCATCACAAACAATAACAAACTTTGTATACATAAATTGCCGTAGATATGACCAAACCCCCATCATGACCCGCTTGGCATGGCCCGGATATTGTTTCTTCATAGTCACGACGGCAAGACGATAGGAACAACCTTCAGGAGGCAGATAAAAATCGACAATTTCAGGAAACTGTTTTTGTAAAATCGGTACCAGCACCTCATTCAATGCAACCCCCAACACAGCAGGTTCATCTGGCGGGCGGCCAGTATAAGTCGAATGATAAATAGCATCATGACGCTGAGTAATATGTGTCACAGTGAACACCGGGAACATATCGACTTCATTATAATAGCCCGTATGATCACCATATGGCCCTTCTGGAGCTAACTCCCCAGGCTCAATATACCCCTCCAATACAATCTCAGCACTGGCTGGCACCTCCAAGTTACTTGAAAGACATTTCACAACTTCTGTTTTATATCCTCTTAATAACCCGGCAAATGCATATTCCGATAATGTATCAGGAACCGGCGTCACAGCCCCCAATATTGTCGCAGGATCAGCCCCCAAGGCAACAGCCACCGGGAAACGTTCTCCTGGATGTGCCTGACACCATTCCTGAAAATCAAGCGCACCACCACGATGAGATAACCAGCGCATAATGAGTTTATTTTTACCCAGTACCTGCTGGCGATAGATACCAAGATTTTGCCGCTCTTTATTCGGTCCACGAGTGACTGTCAGCCCCCAAGTAATCAATGGCGCAGCATCCTCTGGCCAACAGTGCATGATAGGAATACGGGTTAAATCTACATCGTCACCAACCAAAACATGTTCCTGACAAGGTGCAGTATTAAGTCGCTTAGTTGGCATATTAAGGACTTGCTTAAATTTCGGTAGCTTATCCAATAAATCACGAAAACCTTTCGGAGGATCGGGTTCTTTCAAAAAAGCTAATAGCTTACCTACATCATGCAAAGCTTTAACATCTTTCTGCCCCATCCCCATAGCAACACGTTCAGCAGTACCGAACAAATTACACAATACAGGCATCGAATAACCTTTGGGATTTTCAAACAACAAGGCAGGCCCACCAGCGCGAAGGGTACGATCTGCAATCTCAGTCATCTCCAAATAAGGATCAACTTCAACACTGATGCGTTTCAACTCACCTTTATGCTCCAATAAGGCTAGAAAATCTCTTAAATCACGGTATTTCATACTATTCATTTATGCCGGTTTTTAAGGGGGAAAACATTATAAGCCATCCCACTCAGCTTTTTTGTGTTTTTTTCAGAAGACTACAAAGTAAACCAATAAGTTACTAAAAAGCAACGGGGTTAATTCAACCTTGCGACCTTAAAGTCAAATACAAAGCAATGGAGCCTAATGAGTTAATATTTGAGCATCAAATTACTCAGTAAGATGCTTAGTTGGAACATCTTGCTCTGGTACATCTTGATACCTTCACTCTTACCACAGAAATAATGCTATAACTATCTCCTCTGGGTTCACAGCACAAAATATAGCCAGTCGTTCATCACAGATTTTCCATATGACGACTCAATAACTATCAAATTTTGCAATTACTCAACAGAAATACTGATATTTTTCTTTTATTAATATCTATTGAACAAATAACAATCGATTTTATATTAATTACTTTATCTGTCACTTATCAAAATATTACTTATCGCTTTTTTACTGAAAAACATAAGATCTACTCATAACAATAAATATGCATCATTAAACAATTATCACTAAGATAATGCCTGTAACGCCCTTTTCTATTTTGCTATGCTTAATAGTCATTGGATCAAGGTTAAATAAAGATGGAAAACTGGTACCTCATTTACTGTAAGCGTGGGCAAATTTCACGAGCAATAGAAAATCTGGAACGACAGGATGTTGCTTGCCTGACTCCTACCGCGAGAATTGAAAAAATAACCCGTGGTAAACGTACTGTGAATATAGAACCACTTTTTCCTAATTATCTGTTCGTTCAGTTTGACCCTGAAGTTATTCATACTACAACTATCAATTCAACACGCGGTGTTAGCCATTTTGTCCGTTTTGGCGTACACCCGGCTATCGTACCGGAAACGTTGATTAAAGAGATCGTATCAGCAACTGAGCAAGAATATGTCTCACCAGACACACCTGTGGCGGGCGATACCGTATTAATCACCGAAGGAATTTTTGAAGGATTGCAAGCTATCTACAATGAGCCAGATGGAGAAACCCGTTCTATTCTGTTACTTAATATTCTGAATAAACAATTACCTAAGGCACTTGATAATAAGCAGTTTGTGAAAATTTAACCAAATAAAAAACGGGCGGAATTTACATTCGCCCGTTTTTTATCAAATATTAACGTTTCTGTTCATATAACTGTTGAGCAACCTGTTTCGCAAAATAGGTCAGTACACCATCTGCTCCTGCGCGTTTGAAACATAGCAGAGACTCCACAATTACCTGTTCCTGTAACCAACCATTCTGAATAGCAGCCATGTGCATGGCATATTCGCCAGATACTTGATAAGCAAAGGTTGGTACACCGAATGTATCTTTTACCCTGCGGATAACATCCAGGTAGGGCATACCTGGTTTTACCATTACAGTGTCAGCGCCTTCCTGCAAATCCTGTGCAATCTCCTGCAATGCTTCATCACTATTCGCAGGGTCCATCTGATAGGTTTTTTTGTTACCCCCTTTCAGATTACGATTTGAACCGATTGCATCACGGAATGGACCGTAATAACCAGAAGCATACTTAGCGGAGTAAGCCATAATTTGAGTATTTACATGTCCTTCCGCTTCAAACAGTTCACGGATTGCACCAATACGCCCATCCATCATGTCGCTCGGCGCTACAATCTCAGCACCAGCTTCTGCATGTGACAATGCCTGTTTGACCAAGATCTCTTTGGTGACATCATTCATTACATAGCCATCCTGGTCGATGATCCCATCCTGACCATGTGTAGTGAATGGATCTAATGCCACATCAGTTAGCAACCCTAGTTCAGGAACAGCATCTTTCAACGCACGAACCGTACGTTGAATCAACCCATCAGGGCTATAAGCTTCTTCCGCACCCAGAGATTTTTTATCTGCTTCAATCACGGGGAACAGAGACAATACAGGAATCCCCAATCGGGCAATCTCTTCAGCTTCTTTCAGCAAAAGATCCATCGTCAGACGATACACCCCTGGCATAGAGGGCACTTCTTGACGACGATTAGTGCCTTCCATCACAAATACAGGGTAGATTAAATCATTAACAGTTAATTGGTTTTCAGCAACCAGACGGCGGGAAAAATCATGACAGCGCAACCGGCGCATACGTCGACCAGGGAAAGTTCCTGGAAATGCATAGCTCATATAGCTCTCCTAACTCAAACCCAGCGCACTCGCGCTGGGTTAATTAATATGCTATCGCTTCGTGTTAATTATCTTAGCACTACAAAACAACATGTTAAGATTACTATTATCACTTTTCCGTATTCACTTCTGGCGTTTCCTGTTCATCTTCCTCTGAACGATCTCCCAATTTCCGCTGTCCGGTATAAAAACGGGAGAGCAAAATCCCCAGTTCAAACAGCAGATACATAGGAATAGCCAACAAGGTTTGCGAGAAAACATCCGGCGGCGTTAACAACATGCCAACAACAAAAGCACCGACCAAAATATACGGACGCTTTTTCTTCAAGGACTCAGGAGTAACTACCCCACTCCAGCATAATAAAATAATGGCAACAGGTACTTCAAAAGAGACACCAAAGGCCATAAACAGTGCCATAACAAAGCTTAAGTAGTTGCTGATATCCGTTGCAATCAGCACCCCTTCTGGTGCCGTTTTAGCAAAGAATCCAAAAGCAATCGGAAATACAACAAAATAAGCAAATGCCATCCCTAAATAAAACAACAAGCTACTGGAAACAAGCAGAGGGATCATCAAGCGGCGTTCATGTTTATATAACGCAGGTGCAATAAATGCCCATACTTGATAGAGAACCATAGGCGCAGATACAAATATCGACACCATAATGGTCAGTTTTATTGGCGTAAAAAAGGGAGAAGCGACATCTGTCGCTATCATACTGGCACCTTGAGGCAATTGCTTAATCAAAGGAGCAGAAATCATTTGATAGATGTCGTTAGAAAAATAAACCAATGCTAAAAAAACCACTAATACAGTCAATAAACTGTTTAGAATTCGCTTACGCAGTTCAATAAGGTGACTGATAAGTGGTTGGGTATCATCAACAGCCATGTTTTAGTGTTCACCATTAACTTAATCAGAAGTTTTTTTCTTCGTTGCAGAAGCCGTTTGATCATCAACTGGAGCTGAAAGCTTAGATGAAGCCACAACCTGAGATGCTGCCGGCTTTTGTGCTGCCTCATTTATTCCTGATGCTTTCATATTCTCTGCGTCAGGTTCATTTTGGTATGCTTTTTTCAAAGACTCAGCAGCTTCTTTTAGCTCATCCATCGAAGCTTTTAGTTCCGGGGATAAATTCTGTAACCCCGCTTCTTCTTGAACTTTTTTCAGGCTTTCCTGGAGCTCCTGCAACTTCAACTCTTGTGCCAGCTCATTTTGGACGTTAGTAGCTAAAGAGCGCAGTGCCCTGATCCAACCAGCAACTGTTTTTACCGCCACCGGTAGCCGTTCTGGCCCCAAAACCACCAAGCCAATGACCATAACCAGCAGCAGCTCGCTAAAACCAATGTCAAACACGGTTTATACCTGCTCTTTGTTTTTGCTCTCAGATGTTTCAGACTGAGCTACAGATTGTTTTTCAGTAATATTTTTCGTCTCAAAATCGGCATCATTACTGGTTTTTTGAGCCTGTTGAGGCTGATTATCATCCCCTATCGCCTTTTTAAAACCTTTAATAGATGCTCCAAGATCAGAACCCAAAGTACGGAGTTTATTCGTGCCGAACAACAGCACCACAATGACCGCAATAATGAGTAATTGCCAAATGCTTATACCGCCCATTCTGATTTACCTCCATTAATAGGGATTATTTTAATAGCTCATTATACATACCACGAACTATAACCGACCTTCAAAAAAATCTGTCATAAGACAAATTTTACTCAATCTTACTCAGACGACACCAGCCAAACAACCATGAAACGGTACCCGCGCCTATAAACAACCAAGGAATATTTGCCAAGCCAGACAACAAAAACAAGCTGCCACAGAGAAACAATGTCGCACCAACACCAAGCAAATACTGAGACTGTCGCTGTTTTATCTGTTGCCCTTTCAAATGACCTGATAACTTCTCAATGCTCACTTGCAAATGTTTATGCTGCTGAAGACTGTCATACACTAATTCAGGTAGTTCTGGCAACTTTTCTGCCCAATAAGGCGCTTTTTCTTTCAACGCCCGAATAACAGCCGGTAATCCAACCTGGCTATGCAACCACTCCTCCAGAAACGGTTTTGCTGTTTTCCACAAATCAAGCTGCGGATAGAGCTGCCGTCCTAAGCCTTCTACATACAAAAGCGTCTTTTGTAGAAGAACTAACTGAGGCTGCACTGCCATATTAAAACGACGGGCAGTATTAAATAGATTCAGAAGTACATGACCAAATGAAATTTCAGCAAGTGGCTTCTCAAATATTGGCTCACAAACTGTACGGATTGCAAATTCAAAATCTTCAACATTGGTATCACTAGGAACCCAGCCTGAATCCACATGAAGTTCAGCAACTTTCCGGTAATCACGATTAAAGAAAGCAATAAAATTCTCAGCCAGATAACGTTTATCATCTTTATTAAGAGAACCAACAATACCGTAATCAATACCAATATAAAACGGATCTTCAGGACGTTCATAGCTGACAAAAATATTTCCCGGATGCATATCCGCATGGAAGAAACTATCGCGAAAAACCTGCGTAAAAAAGACCTGTACTCCCCGTTCGGCCAGCAATTTCATATTGGTATTCTGCGCTTCTAATGCTTCAATATCAGAGACAGGGATACCATAAACTCGCTCCATCACCAGAACATTTTCACGGCAATAATCAGAATAAATTTCCGGTACATACAGCGTTGAGCTATTTTCGAAATTACGGCGGAGTTGAATTGCATTAGCCGCTTCACGCAGCAAATTCAGTTCATCAATTAACGTCTTCTCGTATTCCCGCACAACTTCACGAGGACGTAAACGGTGTCCATCGGGCAATAACATTGGTACCCAATTAGCCAGACGGTACATTAACCGGATATCCGCTTTGATAATCGGCAGAATATCAGGACGAATGACTTTGATAACAATTTCCTGTCCATTCTCTTTTAACCGAGCTGTATGGACCTGAGCAATTGAAGCAGAGGCCAGAGCAATGGGTTCAAAATCATCAAACCAAGTTTCCAACGGTCCGCCTAAAGCAGTTTCAATATATTGACGCGCCAGAGCACCATCAAAAGAGGCAACTCGGTCTTGCAATAATGCCAGTTGATCCGCTATCGCGGGAGGAAACAGATCACGCCGCGTTGAAAGCATCTGTCCAAATTTAATCCAAACAGGCCCTAATTCCTGTAAGGCAAGTCGCAGTCTCTCTCCAAGTGATTTATCTTTATGTCTATTCGGGAGCCAAAACAATAAATAACGACCAAAACGAAGAGGCCAGGTTAAGCGAATCCGAGGAATGAGTTCATCCAATCCATAAGAAAGAAAAACCCGTATGATCAAATAAAGGCGCCTCAATTCACCTGGAGTCATATTTTCCCTCTAATACTGCCAATCGTTGTTCTATTTGCTCGATATCTTTGGCTAACATACTAACTTCTTCACTGAAATAAGCCACTTCAAGCTGATTTGGGGCCAATTTCCATTCTTCTGTTAACGCTTCCGCCAGACAATTTTTCTGGCATTCCATTGAACCAGAAACAAATTGAAATCCCTTTTTAAGGAGTTGACTAATACTTTCGGCAGCGATATCCCCGAAATAAGAGGAAAGATAATGGGCTAAATCCCATTCAACCATATCTAACAAAGCAGACCATTGCTGAACAACCTGCATATCCCCTTCAATAACCATTTCACCGCTATTGAGCAATTTGGAAATTTGTTGGCGATCCCGTAGTTTAAGCAAAGCAGCAAAGTGAGTTTTAACCGTGCAATCGGCAGATTCGCCCCATTGGCTTAATACGTCCACCTGTTTCTCACTGAACACCAATGTAAGTGGCGTGTTCATCTCTTTTAATTCGATCGACAAAACTTTGTCTACCAACCGCATACGGACTGGCCTTAACACCGGTTCACGGTACAACAGGTAATTCAACGATGTTTCCATCACTGCGGTTAAAACCGGCGTAAGTGTGGAATTAATGGCTGTACTCAGTGATGGTCTTTCCATCTCAGAATTTAAAACCTCTGTGTAGTGCAACAATGCCGCCAGTCATATTGGTATAAGTCACCTGTTCAAAGCCAGCCTCTTCCATCATCGTTTTAAGCGTTTCCTGATCAGGATGCATACGGATGGATTCCGCCAGATAACGATAACTGTCAGCATCCCGCACAAAAACCTGACCAATTTTTGGCAGCACATGGAAAGAATAAGCATCATACGCTTTGCTTAACGGTGCGAACAAAGGTTTAGAAAATTCAAGTACCAATAAACGCCCACCCGGCTTCAACACCCGAAACATAGAATGCAGGGCTTTTTCTTTTTCGGTAACATTGCGCAAACCAAAAGAGATAGTGATGCAATTAAAATAGTTATCAGGGAAAGGCAACGCTTCCGCATTGGCCTGCACATAGCTAACATTGCCAACAACACCAGCATCACGTAATTTTTCACGCCCAACTTTCAACATAGATTCATTGATATCAGCAAGAACAACTTCGCCTTTTTCACCAACTATACGAGAAAATTTAGCAGTCAGATCGCCGGTACCACCCGCTAAATCAAGTATCCTCTGACCTCTGCGCACACCACTGGCATCAATAGCCACACGCTTCCAGATACGATGGATGCCAAACGACATTAAATCATTCATTAAATCGTATTTTGTCGCAACAGAATGAAACACATCAGCCACCATGCCTGCTTTTTCATCCTTTGCTACAGTACGGAAACCAAAATGTGTGGTTTGTTTCGTGTGGTCTACCATGTTATTTGCCCATTTTTTATTCAAAGCGTTATAAAAGTGTATCAGCCTTTCAGGTAAAACCCTATCCTGGTATTAATCATTAGCACAGAATGGTTGGCTGGCCTTATCAACCAATTCGGGATCAATCGGCCGTTTCACCTCAACACCTAAATTACGAAAACTTTCTGCCTGACTTATCAGGTTGCCACGTCCCTCAATCAGCTTTTTCATTGCCAGTCGATAATTAAGTTGAGCCTTATCCAAACTTTGCCCCAAACCTTGCATGTCATCGACAAACAAACGCATTTTATCGTACATACGGGCAGCCTTATCGGCGATTAAACGCGCATTTTGGCTTTGATACTCATAGCGCCACAAGTTATTAATAGTACGTACAGCAACCAACAATGTTGATGGACTAACTAGCATAATATTGTATTTAAGTGCTTCATCAAGCAACTCAGGCGCCTTGTTAAGCGCAACCAGATAAGCGGGTTCAACCGGAATAAACATCAATACATAGTCCAACGATTTCAGCCCAGGCAACTGTTGGTAATCTTTGCGGCTCAAACCACGAATATGGCCTTTAATTGAGTCGATATGTTCTTGAAGGGCTAACTCCTGCTGATGCCGATCGCCACTGTTGAAATAACGCTCATAAGCGACCAGCGACATTTTGGCATCAATGACCACATCTTTCCCTTGTGGCAAATGAACAATAACATCGGGTTGGAAACGGCGGTTACCCTCTACCTTGATACTTACCTGAGTACAAAATTCATGCCCTTCTCGTAAACCAGAGGCTTCCAGAATACGGGATAACACAACTTCGCCCCAATCTCCCTGAATTTTATTATTACCTTTAAGGGCATTCGTCAGATTGATAGCTTCCTGCGCCATCTGGACATTCAGTTGCTGTAAATTACGGATTTCATGTGCAAGAGTATGACGTTCACGGGCTTCCTGACCAAAACTCTCCTGTACCTGCCGATGAAGGCCATCAAGCTGTTCGCGAAATGGCGCTAAAAGCGTATTGAGACTCTGCCGATTTTGTTCATCAGTACGGCGACCCGTTTGTTCAAAAATACGGTTAGCCAAATTCTCAAATTGCGTATTCAAACGTAGTTCACTGTTGATCAGCAACCGCTGTTTCTCTTCAGCCGCAAAGCGACTCTCTTCCAAGCGTGTCGTCACTTCCCGCAGTTCAGATTCTTGCACGCTATTGACTTCTCTCTGAGCCCGCAATTCCTGGTTCAATTGTTCACATTCAACCCGCCAATAAGCGGATTGTTCAAGTTTCTCATTAGCAACGGCAAGCTGGCTATCCAATTTCCGTAACTCCAGCTCTTGCTGTTGAATACGTTGATGAACGGAGAACCAAACAAGAATACCACCGCCCAACAGGCCGCCAAGTGTACCTATCAACGTATATAACAACTGGATACCCACCGGTACTTCCTCTATCTAATGCTTAGACCAGATAAACTAAATTGTCACTGTATAGATGTCCAGAATGATTTATACAGATGGTTCAGTCTGCGAAGCCGCTCCCAATTAACTCACCCATTTCACTAACCATTGCAAACCAAACGCGCCTGGAGCTAATACGCCAAAAGACCAGATAAGTGCGGAACAGATATTCGCTATCTGGAAATAACGCAATGGCATGGCACAAATACCCGCGACCAATGGCACAATTGCCCGGAATGGCCCAAAGAATCGCCCGAAGAAAATGCTCCAGATACCCCAACGTTCAAAGAAATGGTGTACTCGTGTCAGTAATTGCGGTTTACGGGAAATCGGCCAAATTTTACCAACATCACCTTTAAAATGGGCGCCTACAATATAAGATACCCAATCGCCCAAAAAAGCCCCCGCTGCGGCTGCCAACCAAATTGGCCAGAAATTAAGGCCACTTTCACCTATTAATGCCCCCAATCCAAGCAATATTATCGTTGCAGGTAATAACAAGGAGAAAAAAGCCAGAGACTCACCAAAAGCGAGCAAGAAAACAATCGGCATGATCCAAGTATCATGAGCTTTAACAAAAGCGATTACCAGATCAACTATTTCATGAAGACTCAAATTCATATTCCTATATTGATTAATATACCCTATGGATTTCAAGATGCATCGCAACGGCAAGGGAGTGAATCCCCGGGAGCATGGCGAACTATGTGACTGGGGTGAGCGAGCGCAGCCAACAAAGAGGCAACTTGAAAGATAACGGGTAATACCACATTCAATTTAACCACCACTGCATTAACCAGAATTAAACCAACTTTTTATTCAAGGAAATAACCTTGTAATTTCTTACGAGCAGCAAAATCAAGGCCAAGATCTTTCTCCAGCCATATATCTACACTGCCATAATGCTGATTAATACTGTTTAATGCCGTCATTAAAAACTCTTCTCTCACGGAATAAACATAAGCGAATTTATCCACCAGATCATCACTCATGGTTTTCGCATGCTCATTTAACAAATATTCACGGTAAGGAGCCAAAGTAGAGTGAGTCACTAAATAATCTTCCATTACCGTATCCAAATCAGCCCCCAATGCAAATAATACCAGAGCAGAGCCTACACCGGTTCTGTCTTTACCTACCGCACAATGCTGGACGATTCCCCCTTTTTCCGGTTGTTGCAGTAACTTAACCAATGTCTTATAGGCTGAGTTTTTTAGAGGCAATAATTCATAAAGACGGAACATAAATGCCTGAGGATTAAATTGTTCCAACATCTCGGACGCTAATTTTTCCAAATTCGCATTCACTTCATCAGATAAGGGGTTGGCTGGGGCGTGATAATAATTAGCGCCATTCCATATCAAATCAGGCTTATCCTCTACTTCACTGATATCACGATAATCTATGATTTGAAAGAGATTTTTATTTGCCAGAAAAGATTGATCTTTTTCTGTTAAGCGATCCAGAGAACCAGAACGGAAAAGTAAACCTGATTTGATTTTTCCACCATTCGCGACTTTTTTACCGCCTAAATCACGAAAATTAATCCCTCCATTGAGTGGAAGCACTGATGGATGCAATAAAGATGTTGTGATCATGATGACTCTTAATTAATTGTTAGGTGTTAAGACATTAACAGATTTCTCTTTAAAATAAGAGTGAGCCGGAATACTCCGGCCCAAAAAGTATGATTTACAACAAACGGCGAGCAGCTTCTACTACAATTCCTAATGCGTTACTTTCTGTTTTCTCAAGTAATTCAACATTAGGAATCTCCTGCTGAGTACGGTTAACAATAACACCGGCAACCATCCCCGCACGCAGTCCTTGGCTTGCACACATTGTTAATAAAGTTGCCGATTCCATTTCATAATTCATGACCCCCATCGCCTGCCATTCAGCCATTGAACCTTTGAAACGGCTCACAACACGGCCAGAATAGGTATCGTAACGTTCCTGACCAGGATAAAAAGTATCGGAAGAAGCCGTTACCCCCACATGTACTGTTGCACCTAAATCTTTTGCTGCTTCGTACAAAGCAGTCGTACATTCAAAATCGGCAACCGCCGGGAATTCCATCGGAGCAAAATGCAGACTAGCGCCATCCAAACGAACAGCCGCAGTAGTCACCAACACATCACCAACATTGATATTTTCTTGAATTGCACCTGTTGTGCCGATACGCAAAAAAGTACGCACACCCAATTGCGCTAATTCTTCAACAGCGATAGAAGTTGATGGGCCACCGATACCCGTAGAGCACACAATGACAGCTTTACCATCAATTTCTGCCCGCCATGACGTAAATTCACGTAAAGAGGCAAGATGAACTGGGTTATCCATCAATCTTGCGATTTTTTCCACACGTTTCGGATCACCCGGAACAATAGCTAAAGTTGCGCCTTGTAGGTCGTTTTTGGTCAGACCTAAGTGAAATACATCAGACATATCAGACTCCTCAGCAAGAAGAATTTATAATGAAATTAGTTGGGATCTACTGTATTGAGCATTTAGACATCTTTTAGTGATAAATGTCACTTCAAAGTAATATAAAAAAGAAAAACATACATTATTTTGAGATATAAATCACAAAATAGACATGAGATGGGTAAAAAACAGGGTGTTTTCTTCCACCCACAAACTAACTGGAATTAGGTTTGTATTATGGAAAAAACAATCTATTGTTTAGTTATTTTTATATATCAAACATGCTGAGAGAAATATATCACGGATTATCTCATTGAAATATTTTCTCCCTGAGAGTTAATAGAGGCTAATATCCATCCCATCAATAAAGAAAAAATTATCGTTTCACCACCCGGACATAAAAAAATACTTACAACAAACTATCAACTTAACCAAATATAAGTCACTGTCGTTATTAAAATATTCTCCTAACATTTATAAATCAACAACGCAATAATCTTGGATATTTTAAAAATAACTTTTTCTTATGATGAACATATTAAAAAATTAACTGTATTTTACTTCCATAACTAATAAAAAATTTTCTTGCTTATTTACCAATATATTACAATTATATTTTCAACAAAAATAAAACAATTACCAAATATAAATATCACAGTTATCTTTTTATAGAATGCATATTGTTTAGATATCTTAGACTCTTTCTATCATATAAGGGCACTATCGATGACGACACAAAAAACAGTTTTAATTACAGGTTTCGAGCCTTTCGACAAAGAAACGATTAATCCATCCTGGGAAGCAGCCAAACAATTACAGGGACGAGAATTATGTGGAGCCCGCGTTGAAGCGCGTCAGCTTCCATGTGTGTTCGACGTCTCCCTAGCCTGTCTGTATGCTGCTATTGATGATGTACAGCCTAATCTGGTCATTGCCGTGGGACAGGCAGGCGGTAGACCAAATATTACCGTGGAACGCGTGGCAATTAATATCAATGACGCTAGCATTCCTGATAATCAAGGCAATCAACCTATCAATACACCCATAGTCGCAACAGGTCCTGCCGCCTACTTCGCCACGTTACCGATCAATGCGATAGTCAAGGGTT
Source organism: Photorhabdus hindustanensis (assembly GCF_002968995.1). Taxonomy (NCBI): domain Bacteria; kingdom Pseudomonadati; phylum Pseudomonadota; class Gammaproteobacteria; order Enterobacterales; family Morganellaceae; genus Photorhabdus; species Photorhabdus hindustanensis. Next base: position 203,200 of record NZ_PUWT01000008.1, on the reverse strand, counting down.
TGCGTGAAGCAGGAATCCCTGCCTCCATTTCACAAACCGCAGGCACTTTTGTTTGTAACCACGCCATGTACGGCTTGTTGCATCATTTAGCATGCTCCAATCCTGAAATACGCGGTGGATTTATCCATATTCCTTATCTGCCTGAACAAGCAGTTCGGTATTCAGGTGCTCCGAGCATGGCCCTAGAAACAGTTATAACCGCACTGGAAATTGCTATCGATGAAGCATTAAAAAACAGTGAAGATATCACCGTTAATGGAGGCGCAACTCATTAATTTGATATTCCGCTTGTGGGACTGAAAGTTTTCCTCTGAGAAAATGACAGGCACAGACAGTATGCTCTACTGATAATATCAATCAAACAGTAAAGATAATCCTCTCTGTGCCTGCACAATATCCGTATGCAAATATCAAGTACCTGATACTTTATTAAATTATTAATCAGCACACCATTTACATAGGTTATTTTATAATTTCGACTGTTATTACATTGAAATTTAGTTTATTCAATAAAACCGGTCATACCGTATGGGAATATAAATCATCTTTAGTTATGAAATTAGATATATTATCCAAGTCTATTGATAGAATTATTTCACCTAGTATCCCACGGTTAATATCAGATTCGTCTATTTTTGTTACTTTTATTTCTGAAAGATGACCATTCATATTTTTAAAATATGTATCCTCATTATTTTTAGTTCTGATTACCCTCCGTTTTGAATACAGATCATATTTATAAACCTCTGTATTGATCTCTTCTGGAAAATACATCTGACCAACAAAAGCAAAATGCTCTTTGTCAGTTACATTTGTGCTCAATTTTCTAATTCCAATATGAATATGAGTTGCTCTACCAGCATAAAACCCAGGATAAATAGTCGTAAAATGAACTATCCCATTTTTATCCGATGGTTGAGCTCCTCTTAGAAAACTTTTATCATCAGTTCTATTGGCAGAAGCTATTCCCGCAACGTTAGGTACTACATCGGGGCTGATATAAGTCCAACCGGAATATTTCCCCCGACTATTACAATGCCAGATATCAACAAATAAATTATCAACGGGTTTACATGTTTTTTCATCCATGACAGTAATTTTCAATAAAAAAGGTATTCCTAATTCTGAATCAGTAATATCCCTTCTTACAATTTTGTCATTTCGGAAATATGGCCCTGATATCTGCTCTGGCGCAAGCGTACATATGCCTATTCCATGTTGTGATGATAATTTTGCTTCCGCACGAGCTAAACTCATCGGAGCAAGCGCAGCAGTCGCCGTAATAGCAGCGCTACTTTTCAAAAAATTTCTTCGAGAGCTACTTTTCTTACCTTGCAACTTATTAACATCCATATAATCCTCTCTTTAATTATTAAGTTTCTATTACAATGCTTCCATCTTGTTAATACCCGAGTTATTTTGTTAATAAAATGTACTTTTACAAATACCAATATGGCATATATAAGTTACTAAAAGTTTGGTAATAGAAAAGATCCCGGCTAAGCTCGCATCACTATGCACTACTGCAAGAAAAAAAGATTATTTTATGAAAAATGCCTATCACCAATTAAAGGTGACAGGCAAATTGTTGGATGAGTTATTTCACTGATTCACGAAGACGTTTCGCCGCTTGTACCATGTTTGCCAGTGACTGGCGAGTTTCAGTCCAACCTCGGGTTTTCAAACCACAATCCGGGTTAACCCACAAGCGTTCGACCGGAATACGATCAGCCGCTTTACGTAGCAGTGCTTCAATCCATTCAACACTAGGTACGTTAGGTGAATGAATGTCATAAACACCCGGCCCGATCTCATTCGGATAAGAGAAGTTTTCGAATGAATCCAACAACTCCATATCTGAACGGGAAGTTTCAATGGTAATCACGTCCGCATCTAATGCTGCGATGGAAGGCATGATGTCATTGAACTCGCAATAACACATATGAGTGTGAATCTGTGTGTCATCTTTAGCAATTGCAGCATTCAATTTAAATGCCTCTACTGCCCAATCAAGATAAGCCTGCCACTCTTCCCGGCGCAGTGGTAAACCTTCCCGCAATGCTGGCTCATCGATCTGGATGATACCAATACCCGCTTCTTGCAAATCGTCCACTTCATCACGCAGCGCCAATGCAATCTGCTTAGCAATCGTCTCGCGGCTGACATCCTCCCTTGGGAATGACCAGCAGAGAATTGTCACCGGACCGGTTAACATCCCTTTGACAGGTTTCTCCGTCAGTGATTGAGCATATTTAGCCCATTCTACCGTGATAGCTTCAGGACGGCTGACGTCACCAATAATCACCGGTGGCTTAACGCAGCGGGAACCATAGCTCTGAACCCAGCCATTTTGCGTAAAGACAAAACCGTCGAGGTGTTCACCGAAGTACTCCACCATGTCGTTACGTTCAGCTTCGCCATGAACCAATACATCTAATCCTAAACGTTCCTGTTCGTTAATTGCCTGCTTAATATGTTCACTGATATTGGTGCGATAGCTGGCGCCATCTACCCGGCCTTTTTTGAAATCCAAACGCAAGCCACGAATTTCCGTCGTTTGCGGGAACGATCCAATGGTTGTTGTCGGCCACAATGGCAAGTTATAGCGCTGACGCTGTATTTCCGCACGCTGTGGATATGGCTGATTACGCTCGCTGTCCTGTGGATTAATTGCTGCAAGGCGTTCAGTAACAGCCTGATTATTTACCCGTTTAGATTCACGACGGGCACGGATTGGCGCACTGTAAGCATCCAATTCCGCTTGTTTACCGCCTTCTGGCTGATTCAATGCCGCAGCCAGCAGGGCTAACTCTTCACATTTCTGCAATGCGAACGCAAACCAGCTTTTCACCTCGGCATCAAGCGCAGTCTCATCATTCAGATCAATAGGACTGTGCAGAAGAGAACAGGAAGAACCGATCCACAATGTACGGCTATCTACCAATGGCTTAATCAACTGATGTTTAGCGGTTAAATCAGCACGCCATACATTACGACCATTAATCACACCAAGGGAAAGCACCCACTCTTTTGGCAATGACTCATTCAGTTGCGCGATATCATCTTGACCAGCAACCAGATCCACATGCAGCCCTTGTACCGGCAAGGATTTGATCGTTTCTAGATTGTGACCAACGCTATCGAAATAGGTAGTCAGCAATAATTTAACCTGTCCTTGAAGCGCCTGATAAGCAACCGGATAAGCGGCTAACCACTCTGCTGGCAGTTCCAGTACCAACGCAGGTTCATCAATCTGAACCCACTCGATACCACGTCTAGCTAACTCAGCTAATACTTGCTGATAAACAGGAAGAATATCTTTCAATAAAGAGAGACGATCAAATACCTGACCTTTCACTTTACCCAGCCACAGGTAAGTTACCGGCCCCAGTAAAACTGGTTTCACTTGATGACCCAGAGCCAACGCTTCATCTACTTCTTCTAATAACTGAGTCCAACTCAGTTTAAATTCCTGCCCTTGCTGAAATTCCGGCACGATATAGTGGTAGTTAGTATTAAACCATTTAGTCATTTCCGCGGCGGCGGCAGGTTCACCCGTCGGCGCACGACCGCGAGCAATACGGAACAGTGTATCTAGATCAATCGTGCCATCTGGATTCTGGTGACGCGGCGGCACATTACCGAGCAGTAAACTAGTGGTTAGAACATGATCATACCAAGCGAAATCACCAACCGGCACTAAATCAACACCAGCCTGCTTTTGTTGTTCCCAGTGACGGGCACGTAACTCTCGGCCAGTTTCCAATAATTCTTGCTGAGAAATTTTCCCTGCCCAATAGTTCTCCTGAGCCTTTTTGAGTTCTCTTTTCAAACCGATACGTGGAAAGCCAAGTGTGTGATTAATAATCGTCATTTCATTATCCCGTCATTTTTAGCCGTCTAGATGTTTACACATCCATAATCAACAGGTAAGGTATAAACCACAAGCGCAATTTATTCATTATCATCCTGAAGGTTTCTCATGATCGAAATAAAACATCTAAAAACACTACAATCATTGAGTCATTGCGGTTCATTAGCAGCGGCAGCCAATCATCTGCATCAAACACAATCCGCTTTGTCTCATCAGTTCAGCGATCTTGAACATCGCCTTGGCTTCCGGCTGTTCATCCGTAAAAGTCAACCGCTTCGCTTCACGCCACAGGGTGAAATTTTATTACGACTAGCAGAACAAGTGCTTCCTCTGGTTCAAAATGCACTCCGCGAATGTAAAGAGCCGGGCCAAACAAATCTACGTATCGCCATTGAATGCCATAGTTGTATTCAATGGCTGACACCAGCACTCAAGCATTTCCGAGAAACCTGGCCCCAAGTCAATGTGGATTTCAAATCCGGCGTTACTTTTGATCCACAGCCATCATTACTGCAACGGGAATTGGATGTCGTTTTAACATCAGATATTCTCCCGGAGAGTCATTTGCACTACACACCGCTATTTGATTATGAGGTCAAACTGGTTGTCGCTCCGGATCACCCTCTGGCAAATAAATTGCACATTCAGCCAAAAGATTTAATTGATGAAACCTTGATGATCTACCCCGTTCAGCGTCAGCGATTCGATATCTGGCGGCGTTTCTTGCAACCTGCGGGGGTTGCCCCTACGTTGAAAAATGTGGATAACACGCTGTTACTGATCCAAATGGTCGCTGCCCGCATGGGAATCGCAGCCCTGCCACATTGGGTTGTTGAGACATTTGAAAGGCAAGGGTTAGTGGTAACTAAAACACTGGGAGAAGGTTTATGGAGCAGACTGTACGCTGCCGTTCGTGAAGGCGAGCAGTATCAGCCTGAAACTGATGCATTTATCCATTCCGCTCGTCAACACGCGATGGATAATCTGCCATTCGTAAAAGGAATTGCAAAACTAAACGTTGATGATCCCAGAACAACACAGCAACCAACCCCCCTCCAATGGTAAATTTTGCCAACCATTCCACCGGAACCAACGTATGATTCATTATTGCCAGGGGGTTCCGGTATCCATGATGGAAAAACTCATGCCACCAGCCAGACACGAGTAAACACCACAAATCAGCTATCAACCTGACAGGTGAGATATTCACCGATCAGGCTGAATAAAGTGATTCGCAAGATTGTCATGACAACCAAATATCAGTGCTCTTTCTGTACCAGTAGAGCTTCCAGTAAATCCAAATCATGCAGTAAGGTTTGCAGTGTCTCATTACTGATTTTTCTGGTTGCACGCAGATGATACAACTCACCACGCTCTGCCCTTAATGCAGTCAGACGAAAACGACGTTCCAAATCTTCCACTAGCAGATTATGTTCTATCTCATCCTGCCCCACAGTACGGCGACGCAAATAACCAATTACCCTGGAAGCAACTTCAGTAATAACCTCAGCATCCAATTGCTCTTCGGGACTAGCAGAAAGACGCTCTTCCATCTTATTCATACTGACAATCGCCACTTCTGCCATCGCTGCCCGCGCCATTCGTACCTCACTGACATCTGCCTCTTTATCAGAAGCTTGAATGCCCCGTAACAGGAATGGCAAAGAGAGAACTCCAATTAACAACGAGAACAGAATGACTCCCGCGGCAATAAAGATAAGCTGATAACGGGCCGGGAACGGCGTACCATCCGCCAGAAACAGAGGTACAGACAGTGCACCGGCAAGCGTGATTGCTCCACGAACTCCGGCAAAAGATGCCAGCCATAATTCACGAGTGGTATAAGTCGCAAAATTCAGTGGATTTTTTTTCATAAAAACTTTGCTGATATTCTTCATCAGCCATAACCAGCAGAAACGCAGCAGTAGAAGAGCGCCATAAATCACTGCGACCGCGGCGAACAGCATCCAGGTTTCAACGGTCGGATCAAGTTCTGCCTGTACAACGGAAGTTTGCCAGATCCCCGGCAATTGCAGGCCCAACATGATAAACACCAAACCGTTAAACACGAACGCCAGCATTGACCAGACACTATCAGCGCGTAAACGCATCGCTAATGGCGCATTACGGATAACCCCAGATTTACTGATAGTCATACCCGCGGCAACCGCAGCCAAGATACCGGAAACGCCAATATGTTCCGCAATCAAATAGGAAGCAAACGGCAACAGCAACATGAAAACAATTTGGGTTGCTGGATCGCCACCGCTCCAACGATTCATTAAACGCAGGGATTTACTGTACAACCAGGTTACTGCAATACCGGATAACAAACCGCCAATAGCAACCTTGACGAATTCTATGGTCATGCCAGTAACAGAAAATGCCATCGTTCCCATTGCTATCGCTACAGCGAACTTTAAGGCTACCAGGCCGGAAGCATCGTTCATTAACGCTTCCCCTTCCATCACATTCATCATGCGCTTAGGCATGCGCCTTTTTCCGACAATGGACGATAAAGCCACCGCATCCGTTGGCGATAGCACAGCAGCAAGGGCAAAAGCAGCAATTAACGGAATGCCTGGCATCAGCCAATAAATCAGATAACCAATACCGACAACAGTAACCAGCACTAATACCAGCATCAGTATGAAAATTTCCCGTCCGTACTGGAAAAACTCTCTGGTTGGCATTTTCCAGCCATCAACGAATAACAAAGGAGGAATTAGCAGAACGAGGAATAGCTCAGGATTAAAAGTAACATGTAAGCCAAAGTGTGGCCAAGCCAGCAATGCTCCCATTGCAATCTGCATTAACGGCAGAGGTATGCGGAACGGAATCACTTTAGTCAGAACACCAGAAACTGAAACCACCAAAATCAAGATCAGAATAGTAAAGAATATTTCCATGTTGCCCTTACAATTTACCTAAGAACCGTTGGTATACAGATTGAAACTCTCTTTCTTCCCGTTAACACAAAAACAGTGAGAATAAATCTTAAGACTAAAATAACTGAATCAATCGAAAAAGGTAGATACACACGGAGCCGTATCCGAAAGAATTGCAGGAATATTGTAAACTAATCAGATAAATAGCGGGGGAAATAATTGAGAATTTAAAAGTAATCGCAAGAAATGGCAAAGTGCGCAGGAGTGAACACCGCTTACGCACTTTTTAATCAATCAAATAGCCCAATCACCAGCATAAAATGCTACTAAAGCGATAGTAATTACCACTGTACCGATATTCAATTTGCGCCATTCACCGGAACAGACACGCCCAACAACCAGCGAACTGAAACCCAACATAATACCGGTTACAATATTGCAGGTCAGAACAATAAAGACCGCACAAAGCATACCGGACATCGCCCCAACAAAATCGTCGAAATCCAGCTTTCTGACATTACTCAGCATCAGCAAACCAACATACATCAGCGCTGGCGCAGTGGCATACGCCGGTACAAGATAGGAAAGTGGAGAAAAGAACAAAATTAACAGAAACAGGATACCGACAACTGTTGCAGTTAAACCTGTTTTACCGCCGGCTGCGGTACCCGCGGCTGATTCAATATATACCGCAGCCGGAGAAGCGCCGATAGCACCGGCAAAAATACTACTAACCGAATCGGCAGTTAGCGCTTTACTGCCATTAATAATCTGCCCGCCTTTATCCAACAGATTCCCTTGCCCTGCTACCGCACGGATGGTACCGGTGGCATCAAACACCGCAGTCATTACCAACGCCAACACACTAGGTAACACAATTGGCTGCAAAGCCCCGATAATATCCATACTAAAAATCAAGGACAGACCGTCATCGCCCAGACTTGGTACCTTAAAAAACCCTTGATATTTCACTGCCGGATCAAAAATCAGCCCAATAACAGAAATCACCACGATCACTAACAACACACCACCGGGAACTTTCAATTTTTCCAGGCCAAAAATAACAGCCAGCCCAAGCAGAGTCATCACAACCGGAAAAGAGGTGAACGATCCCAGAGCAACAGGCAGACCTTCCAGTGGATTCTTAATGACCAGACCAACACCATTTGACGCAATCAGTAACAAAAACAGCCCAATACCAATCCCTGCACCATGCGCAATACCCATTGGTATATTGCGTAAAATCCAAGAACGAATACCGGTAACAGAAATCACCGTAAACAAGCACCCCATCAGAAATACCGCACCGAGTGCAACCGGGATAGTGATTTGCTGCCCTAAAACCAAGCTAAAGGCAGTAAATGCAGTCAACGAAATTGCACAACCAATTGCCATTGGCAAGTTAACCCACAACCCCATTAACAAAGAACCAAAACCGGCAACCAGACAAGTCGCAATAAAGACAGCAGTATGGGGAAAACCAGCTTGCCCTAACATCCCCGGTACAACGATGACTGAATAAACCATCGCCAAGAAAGTTGTGATCCCTGCCAGAATTTCACGGCGTACCGTTGTGCCACGTTCGGTCAATTTAAAATACTTATCCAGTTTGCATTTAACTGGTGCCTGAATGCCTGACATGTCATTCCCCTGCATTATGTTCATAGTACTTCTTCTGCTTCCTAATCAAACGAAAACGATTACCTTGCTTAATAACGCAACACTTAATGAATATTGCACCAATCGGTTCAACAAAACATAAAAGCAATCGTTTGGCTTTCAGAATAGAAAACAGAGAGAGAATTTAAGGCGAAAGATTATCCAGTGATCATAGTGTCGAAATCAATAGCTAACAGTATTATTTCACCAAACATTAGAAGAACGACTTCTGGAGATTAAACTTTTTACGATAGTTAATCACAATGTTTCAGCCTTAGACGACAAGGAAGATCCAACAGTTTCACCATGAAATGAATTTCATTTGCAGTTATTGTGAGCCGGACGAAATGAAATGCGAGCCGTTACAAGTAACGAATGGTAACGCTGAACAAGCCGAAAAAACCGACATTCAGAACTACAATTCGTGTCCATATACGTGTAAACTACACGCACACTCAATACCGGAGATAAATCATGACAGTAAGACAACGCAACACACAGAGCGTCACAATGACTGTAGAACGAGGCTTACTGAACCGGGCGCGTGAAGCAGGTATTAACTTTAGTGCCACACTGACCGCCGCCTTGGATGCCGAATTACGCCATCGCGAGGCGCTGAAATGGCAGGAAGATAATAGGGAAGCTCTGGAGGTATTAAACCGTTTCCATGACGAACATGGTTGTTTCAGTGATGAATACAGGACATTTTAGCGATGCAATTCACCGTTTATCGTAATACTGGGAAAACTGTTGTTTATCCCCTGTTGCTGGACGTCACGAGTGACATTATCGGGCAGTTAAACCGCCGAATTGTGATCCCACTGCTGCCAATTGAAAAATATCCTGACAGCAGTCGCCCTGTTCGAATGATCCCTCTTATCAGGCTGATAGACGATAAAGAATATGCTGTCATGACTCACGAACTAGCCAGTATATCTGTTCATGCTTTGGGTGCTGAATTTTGCGATGCATCGCAATACTGTAATCAGGTAAAAGCGGCACTCGATTTCCTCTTTGACGGTATTTAAGTTGGATAAGTGCTGACTGCCATTCACAGCCAGCTTTTACACCGGTACAACTATCGACTGAACACTTCACTTTTATTACTTTTATCACTTTGTGGATTAAACCGATCCATCGTTGAAATCAGAAACAGTGCTGCAATGATGACAAGCAGAACAGGTAAACCTGATGACGTCATTGAACTCGCTATACCGGCAAGCAGCGGCCCAAACAAACTCCCAATCCCCCACAACATAGCCGCCGCCGCATTAGCCACTATCAGATCATTTCCTGAAAAATACTGACCAATTTGGACCAATGCAATGGTGTAGATAGCCCCCGCAGTTGCCCCTAAAGCAATCAACAGAGGCCAGATAAGATAGTGATGCGCCATAGCGAATGGCAGTAACGTACTTGCTCCGAGCGTTGCTACACCACAAATCTGGTACAAACGCATACGATTCATATGATCCGCCAGCCAACCAAACGGGAGCTGCATCAATGCATCGCCAGCAAGAACAACACTTATCATTAGTGCAGCTACGGCTTCGGCATACCCACAACTCATTCCGTAGATGGGTAGCATCGAAAGAATGGTCCCGTCGAAAAAGGAAAAAAACAGCACACCACCACAGATCGCCGGTGCAACCCTCACAAATTGCACAATAGAGAAATTGGATTGCTTACTGTGTTGCGGCAATTTATCGCCTTTCTTCTGATCTACCATGACAAAAAGCACCAGAGAGAAGATATGAATCAGAGTACAAATCAGTATCGGCGTTTTATCTGCAATACCATAAAAAGCAATGATAGAAGGGCCAAACAACTGACTGATAGTAAAAACCGTCGTATAAACAGCCAATACCCTGCCTCGTTTATTCTCTTCAGAGAGTTCATTAATCCAGGTTTCACCTAGACAGATCATTAACCCGTTAGCAGCGCCAGTCATTAGCCGCAGAGGAAAAAGCAACTCCATCGGCAACGAACCCAAAAGTGGGAGCAAACTGCCGGCAGAAACCCCTGTTGCAATCATCATGGCGTGTTTCTTACCTACCAGAGCTACAATTTTCTGGACTACCGGAGCACTCAAAAGAACCCCCAACGCCGGAGCCGCAGAAATTAAACCAATGTACAACTCATCAATACCTTGGCTATTCAAGCGTAACGCTATCATTGGGATCGTCAAACCAATGACAATGCCAATAACAGCGACACTCGTGGTAATAGTAAAAATGGCAAAAAAATTATTATTTCTATAATCACGACTGTTCATTTTATTTATGCCTATCCAGCAAAAATAGAAAGAATAAATATGAAATGAACTGAAAACAACAAATTAATAATATTATATTGAATATATTAATTCTGATTGGTTACTATTTCAAATAGTAAATATATAACGATATATCAGCATTAACCCCGAAGCCAGCACAATAATATTGATAAACTTCAAGAATGTTTCTCTGGAGATTTTCAATGTCACCTGGCGGCCAAAATAGATTCCCAACAACATGGCTGGAATAAATACCAGTATCAATAACAAAAATGAAGTGTCCAGATAGATACCCATGACAACAAAAATAATCACTCTCGTCAGAGTACTGAAACCAATTAAAGTTGTCTGAGTGATCCTGAAAATCTCCTTATCTGATATCCGCCCGGTTAGATAAATTGCATAAAGAAAACCCCCACTACCAAACAGCGCACTAAAAATACCGCCACTCAGGCCAAATGGAATAGCGGCTTTAGCGGGGAATTGACGGTAGGTTTTACTGAAAAATAGCGAATAAATTGAATAGAAAACAACAAATAACCCTAACACCAGAACTAAAACATTAGGTCGGGCCATCAATAAAATAGCGGCGCCAATCAAGCTACCGACAACCATTAATGGAATAACTAACTTGATCTCACTAAACTCTGATTTCTTACCCTCTCTGGTAATATTAATCACTGCGGCAGTCAAATCCACCAACGCAAGCATAGGAACAATTTTCGCTACAGGAATATAAAATGCCAGAATTGGGCTAGCAATAAGTGCAGAACCAAACCCGGCCATACCAAAAACCAGATAAGCAAAGAAAACGACAAAAATGCAAATAAGCAGATCAGGCCATGCCAGTAGATGTAACATTTCTATTTCTCTGAAAACGGTTTTCAAACTAAAGTGATCATTTTCCCAATACTAATAGTTTTTCCTGTCATTTGTCAGGCCAATCTACAAAAAATGGGACACACTAGTTAAAGATGTACTTCATGTACACATGATGCTGGTATGGTCCTGATGGAAAAATAACATATTGAAATTACAATCAATTAAAAATATTTACTAGCAATAAATCACTTACCGTATATTGGGAACATATAAGGGTATTGGCAAGATAAAAGCGATACCACCAACAAACCAGAGGGCGATCTTTAAAAGAATGGTATTTCGTTAGATTGGATTGATATTGTTATTAATACCATTCATACAACGATGGTGAAAGCTCCGACGGATTAACCCGTCAAGATTACAACGGTTTAACAGGTATTTAAGCGTTAATCGAGCGAGAAAATAGTTTTTAAAAACGACGACATAAACTGATTTTAGCATGTTAAAAACATAAAAAGAGATAAACGGTTTAAATCAAATCATAGCAAAGAAATGCTATTCAACGGGTTAAAACAGGGTAAAACAAGTTTAAACTGACGTATTTAAGAGTCTGTACATTATTCTGTTAAATCATTTATCTGGGGATTTTGTTATGCTGATTTTTTTCATCAACTATTTAACTGGTTTATAAAAAACTTTACCCTCCGATTAAAAACGTTATTAAAGCGCTTCATTTTTAAAAATAGATTAACGGATTAACGAACTCATATTATCATTTATCTTTTTCCCCGGAAACATAAATATAACCAAACCAGTTTTTTTCTCAGCTTCCATTAATGGCTTTATAATGGGCAGGTTTTAAACCATTATTAAAAGTCATTTTTTTAACCGCTGATTTTAAGTAGCATAAAACTTTAACAGTTGTTTTTACCACTTTTAACGCTTGCTTTTTACTAAGTTTAATCATTATGAAATATCTTATTTTACGTTTACCTAGTGCAGATTACCCCGGCTTTTTATCTTTAATGACACTATTTTATCGATAATTTAAATCAGTTTTTATAAGTCACCACCATTTATTTTTCTAAATAAATTAGCCGGTAAATAATCTGATGATATAAAGATACCCCTTTGTGTTTTTTTCAGATACTCACTTCTCTTTCAGAGCTTAAATCCTACCAGATTGACCATTTTATCCTTTCTTTATTGCATCATTTTTACAGTTTTCTTCATAAAATAATGGTGAGAAAATACTTTCATATCATTCTGTTCGAATAATATTATTTTACATGCTGGTTTCTTTTCAACTCTCTGTTAATAAACTTAGACTCAATCAATCATTCTTATTAAAAATTAACTTATTTAATAAATTAATTAATTAAAGTTACACCATCCCTGCATTTGTATTTTTAAATAGCCATAGCAGGTTAGTTAAAATATAAAATAATAGAATAACACCATTACCGACAAATACATTAAACATAGTAGTAAAAAGGTTTTCATTGGATAGTTCATGTAAATATAATCGTTTTTTCCATTTACCAACCTGTATTTAACCCCCTCCATTTTCATTAAATTAGCACTTGGGTTTTTATTTTTCCTGTATTTAATTTTTTTAGGTTTAAAATCAGATAGGATAATAGGTATGTTAATGATATTAAAATCAACGCCAATACGGTTAATGTGGTTAATCAATTTAAAACCCGTTTCCTCTGGTATTTTCTCTTTCAATATCAATATAACATCAAGTTTTTTATCCACTTTTAAAAATCCTTAATCACTTCTTTTTAACTTTTTTCTGGTATTTACGGCTGTAGTATTAGCCTACAACGTGGTGTATGCCCCGCGAAAGAAGGCGAAGCTCAAGACGTTGGCGCAGGTGGCGGGCCGGGGTATCTCCACTACCTATCAGTTTTATTCAGGCATGACGAGATATTCAGGATGAAGTTTTGTGGTGTGCGATTGCTGCTCCCGGCACCATTCCAAAAAACTCAGAGCACTGAGGGAAAGCGTTAAGCAGTATAATTTTGCCTGAAAAAAGAAAACGGCCCAAAAGCAGGACCGTTCGTATGTCGAAAACCCGCTACCCCATTCAAAACATGCTTAACTGAATGGTGTTATCCTTGCGATGGCTTCTCCTATCCCGCTTGCCCCGCCAGTTACAACCACTCGTTTACTTTCAAATCTCCTCACTTGGCGCTCTCCTCAAATACGGGGTTATAAGTTGCATTTATTTTGCTGCGAAGATATGGGAAATCCCGAGTCAGTTGTGAAATCAGATGATTACCAATATTAAAATCAGGTTCGCCTGGCCGTTTTAGATGTGTATCAGGGTTAAGGTTCATAAAGAATGCAAAACTATATCGTTCATCACCATTAGCCAACACCCGGTGAATAAGTGAGCGAATTTCTCCATTTGAAAGTACTTCCAGTACATCGCCCGCAATTAGTAATAGAGAGTTTTTCATTGCAGGTACGGCCTGCCAAGGCTCGTTATTATTCATTCTATAGAACAGTCCCGGAGAATCCTGCAATAAAAGAGTGAAAAACTCATAGTCTGTATGGGCACCCATGCTGGATGCCTGTTGGATTTCTTCTGGTTCATGCGAAAGATAATGAATCAGTCGGAGCTGGCTTGCTGGATTACAGGTTGCATCAACAATGTTGATTTCATGATGGCTGTAATGTGATATGAGCGCAGAAGTGATCAAACGCCCAAGTGAAAGCGAAAAATCAAAATACCTATCGATAACCTCGCTTGCATTTAAAACCTGTCTTGGATAGCGATTTTCTCCGCTCAGAATCCATTCAGGCGCACCACCTGCGGGGCCAATATCAAACGCCTCGTACACTCGATCCTTTTCATCTGCATATTGTCCTTTCTCAGTAACCGGAACGTATCCTCGATGACCGTCAGAGTTACCAATATAAAACTGCATTTTAATTTCGTCTGGCAAATCAAATAGTTGCTGAGCAACACGCTTTAGATGTACGGACCCAATGACAAAAGCTGGATCAGTAATATTAGTGATGTGAATATGTCCGAACTTTTTCAAAATTCTAATAAACTGGCTGACTTCAAAATGGCCAGTAGAAATATCCTTATACTCTATGACTGGTACTTGTTGAATCTTCATCTTGTGATACCCTATTTGGTAATTTCAAGGATTCGCTACTTTATTAGCAATATAATTAGCAATATACGCAGAAATCATGTTTGAAGTATTCATGATTCAAATTTTCCAACAGTCTCATATCCAGATCTATCTCTGTACCTATTTCGATTTATCCTCTGCTTGGCCTCCTGGAGCATATTTGAGTATATTCGAATTCAGCAAATGCCAACAGACCAGTATGGCGTTTATTGATTCCACCAAAATAGCGGTCTGCCATAACCTGCTCATCCCCCGAAATCGCGTCTTTGTTGGCGTAGCTCGTCGGGGAAAAACCAGCACAGTCTGGTTTTAAACTTCATTTAGTCATCAATGATTGTGGTGAACTTTTAGCGGTCAAATTCACGCCAGGCAAATAACAACTTGACACTTAGAAGGGCATCGCGGAATGTCGGTTTGATGCCAAACCCGCTGGAATCAGGGCATTGTTTAACAATCAGCTTGATCCGGTTCGCACGGCAGAGTTGCGCGACAGAATGTTGGCGGTTGGGCTATTAATATGATGAATTTCATTTGCAATTAATTTGAGCCGAAAAAACGGATAAATGCGAGTCCGCTGAATTTTAAACGCGAGCTGTTACACATAGTACCCTTGCCTCTTTTCCCAGATTCTAAAACCACATTGATAGACAAAAACGGCTTTTCTTAATAATACCTGTTTTACCACGTTCAGGATAAAGCATATTTACTTCTACTTGAATGAGAGAAAGTTTCTGTAACCCTTTGCTTTCAGATAGCACGAAGGCCAGACTCGAAAAAAAACAAAAAAATTTGTTAATTTTTAACTATAAAATTAATAAAAAAAAACCACATTGACTACCAAACAACCACCTACAAAGATCTTGGATTAAAAAAAAATTCATAAAGAATCTAAAAGAAGTATAGGTAATTCAATATAAGAAAATTGATTACATCTCAGACGTAAGATTAATATCTTACTTTACAAAGAATAATTTCGGAAAAGGAAAAAATTTTTTACTAGGAAAAAGTGAAGCACAACGTTTATCATAAGGCATTGAAGAATATGTTAATAAAAATAAAACAATAAGTAATAATGAAAGAATGACAAGATTGAGAAATTTGTTATCAGAATTTCTTGATAAAATTGATTACGGTAGTGAAATAATAAATGAATTCTTAACTGAAACTAGAGACGGAAGGCTGTTCTTAGATAAATATTTTGATAAAAATAGAGATTTTCTACTCAAAGAGAAAAACAAAGAATTAGAAGATCAATTCGAATCCAAAAAATCATCATTGAATAATGAATTAAAGGATCATGAACGATTAATTCTTCAAAAGAAAGAAGAGTTAAATAACGAAATAAAAAACATTGAAATAGAGAAAAAGAAAGCAAAAGAAAGAATAGATGAAATAAAAAATCAATCCGATGAAGATGCTCACCAAGTTCTTTTAGAAAAACAAAAGGAACTAACTGAGCAAAACTCAAAACTTGAGCACTCAATTCAAGAGAACGAAAAAATAATCGATAATTTTTTATCCACTCAAGAGCAAATCAATGAATTCAATACATTAGACAAAGAAATAGAATATTTAAAAAGACGAAAGCAAGAAATTGAAACCGAAAATAGAGTCATTGAGAATGCTTTAAAAACCCAAGAAGCCATGCTCGAATCACCTCAACTTCCTGACAAACTCGCTGAAATCAGCACATTGACCACTATCCTTCGAGGGGAGAAAAGAAAAAATGCCCTGGCTCTAAGTGAGCCTACGAAGATTAAACCCTCAGAACTTAAATTAGATAAAAGTAACAGAAGTGATTACACAATTTAAATTATAGTCTCGTATTCTGTTAAATCATTTATCTGAGGTGTTTTCATGCCGATTTTTTTCATCGACTATTTAACTGGTTTATAAAAAACTTTATCCTCCGATTGAAAACGTTATTAAAGCGTTTCATTTATAAAAATAGATTAACGGACTCATATTCTCATTTATTTTTTCCGAAAACATAACCAAACTAATTTTCATTTCCACGTTGCTATTAATGGCTTTATAATTGGCATGTTTTAAACCATTATTAAAAACCATTTTTTTAACCGCTGATTTTAATTAGCATAAAACTTTAACAATTGTTTTTACCACTTTTAACGCTTGCTTTTTACTAAGTTTAATCATTATGAAATATCTTATTTTACGTTTACCTAGTGCAGATTACCCCGGTTTTTTTATCTTTAATGACACTATTTTATCGATAATTTAAATCTGTTTTTATAGATCATAATCCTTTATTTTTTCACACAAATTAACCAGTAAATAACTTGATAATATTAAAGATACCCCTTTGTGTTTTCTCGGATAACCACCTCTTTTTCAGGGCTTAAACCCTGACAAATTAACCGTTTTATCCCTTTTTTATTACATTATTTTTTACAGCTTGCTTCACAAAATGACGGTAAGAAAATACTTTTATATCACCCTGTTAGGATAATATTATTTTACGTGCCAGTTTCTTTTTAACTCTTCGTTAATGGATTTAGATTAAATGCAAGCAACCATTACCATAAATGAAAATTTATTTACAAAATCAAAAAATTAAACAAAACACCCATATATTTTCGTTTTTAAATAGCCATAGCAAGTTAGTTAAATATAAAATAATAGAATAACACCATTGCTGATAAATACATTAAACATGGTAGTAAATAGGCCGTTTTTAGTCACCCTTCACATTTTAAAAACCTCGCATTAATGGAGCACCTGTTTTTTTAACTCTTAGCTGATTAATCACTGTTAAAAACAAGCGTATAACAAAGAAAAGAATACGCAGGTAAAAAGAGATAGTGAACCACGTTAATAAAGATGATAAACCTGTAAAGTAATTCCCATTCCGAGGTTTTTCATATTTTTAAATAAAAATTCATTTAACAAATGGTTTTCATTAGATAGTTTATGCAAATATAATAGTTTTTTTCATCTCCTAACGCGGTTTAAAACCAGAAAGGGTAAAAGGTATGTTAATGGTATTAAAATCAACGCCCATTTCTTTAATAAATTTTAATCCCGTTAATCCCGTTAATCCCGTTAATCCCGCTAATCCCGCTAATCCCGCTAATCCCGCTAATCCCGCTAATCCCGTTAATCCCGTTAAATGTTTTGATATAACATCGTATTATTGGGTTAACACTGTTATTTTATCACTTTGGTTAATCAATTTAAAACCTGTTTTCTCCGATGTTTTCTTTTTCAATGTCAATATAGCATCAGATTTTTACCCGCTTTTAAAAATCCTTAATCACTTCTTTTTACCTTTAATGATTTAAGTTTTTACCTATTTATTCATGATACGCTGGCCTCTTTTCCAGATTTTAAAACCACACTGATAGACAAAAGCGATTTTTCTTAATACCTGTTTTATCACGTTCAGGATAAGACGTATTTACTTTTACTTGAATGAGAGAAAATCTTTATAACCCTTTGCTTTCAGATAGCCGAAAAACGATAAACCACACAGTCTAACCCGAGCAAATCGGGATCTGCGGAGTAAGTAAAAAGCGCTCTTTAGGTTAATTAGCTCAGTGTATAAATCCACTTTCTGGTCGGTCATATCGACTTTCGCCTTTCTTTACCGCTCTTTTATGACAGGCTTCAGTTTTTTTCCAACCGTAGCTCAATCTTCATTAACCGCTTTCTCCAACATTTTAACAAAACAGAGATAGGTCTCCAGACTATGCTGACTTAAGTTACGTCAATATGAAATAAAAAACCTTCGTAATGATTGTAACGATAACTATTCTCACATTAAGATGATACCGTGATTATTGATTTTTGATGTTATAGGTTATGTCTGACCACATTGTTGTTTCCGCTAACGCTGAGCTAACCCTTGAATCGCTTTATGGCGCGCATCATGGCTGGCTGAAAAACTGGCTCACGCGCAAACTGCAATCGTCCTTTGACGCTGATGACGTAGCACAGGATACCTTCCTGCGCGTGATGGCCGGCGACTCGCTACAAACCATTCGCGACCAAAAATCTTTCCTCTGCACGATCGCCAAAAGGGTAATGATAGATCTGTTTCGCCGCAACGCGCTGGAAAAAGCCTATCTGGAACTGCTGGAGCAACGGCCCGAGGTGTTTATGCCCTCACCGGAAATCCGTCAGTGTCAACTTGAGACACTCCAGCAAATCGACCAGATGATCGATGGTCTTAGCAACAAAACGCGCCAAGCGTTTTTACTGTCTCAGCTTGAAAATCTGACTTACAGCGACATTGCTTCACGCCTCAATGTGTCCGTCAGTTCGGTGAAAAAATATATGGCCAAAGCCACTGAACACTGCCTGCTGTTTCGCCTGGAGCATGGACTCTGATATGAATACCATGTTGACCCATTCTCGCCGCCAGGCATTAAAATCGGCATCGCACTGGTATGCAGTACTGAGTAGCGATCAGGTAAGTCCGCTGCAAACTGAAAAATGGCAACGCTGGTACGAACAGCATCAAGATCATCAGTGGGCATGGCAACAAGTGGAAAATCTGCGCAACCAGATGCTTGTAGTACCAGGTAATGTGGCAAGCCACGCACTTCAGGAAACTCACCTGTCGCGACGCAGGGTGATGAAAGGCATATTGTTGTTACTAGGAGCCGGCGGTGGCTGGCAACTGTGGTATTCGGAAGTGGGAGAAGGTCTGCGGGCTGATTACCATACTGCTAAAGGGGATGTCCAGCATCATCGACTGAGCGATGGTACGCTGCTTACACTCAATACCGACAGTGCCGTAGATGTCCATTTTACCCCTCAACAACGTGTGGTACATCTCCGGTATGGCGAAATTGCTATCACTACCGGGCACGATACCGAGGCAAAACTGTTGCGTGTACAAACCCGCCATGCACAACTGACCGCGCTAGGCACCAAGTTTACGGTTCGTCAGGAAGCCAACACCACACTACTTAGCGTGCAGCAACATGCCGTAGAGGTGATACTGACCGGTACCGACCATAAATGTATTGTGCGTCAGGGTGAAAGCCTAAGATTCAGCGCCACCGATTTTGGTGAACTGACCGCGGCAACCGACGAAGACAACGCGTGGACGCAGGGTATACTAAGCTTCAGCGATAAGCCACTGAGTGAAGTGATAGCAACCCTCGCCCGCTATCGAAGCGGCATATTACGCTGCGACCCGGCCGTCGCCTCGCTACGGTTAAGCGGTACTTTCCCGATAAAAAATACCGATACGATATTATCCGTCATTGGGAAAACACTTCCCGTTAAAATTCAATATATTACGCGGTACTGGGTAAATGTTCTGCCTGTAGAAAAATCGTTAACGTAAAAAATAATCATTTTCAATTGTCCCTTTTTGTTTCCTCGTTCGACTTCATAAATGAATACAGCAACAAAATGATTATGGAGACGTTATGATGCCTTTACGTGCACAGCCACTGCGCGCGCTTCACAAAGCAACACCGCTGGTAATGGCGATTCGTTTGAGCCTGTTACCGGTGGCTTGCCTAACCTCAGGGATAACGTATGCTGCGGTAGAGCCAGCTAGCGTACACTATGACATTAATGCAGGAGAACTGGATAAAGTTCTTAATCAGTACTCCACCCACGCCGGTATTACCCTTTCAGTCGATGCCAGCTTAACCCACGGCAAACAGAGTAGTGGTCTACACGGCAATTACTCCATCACCGATGGGTTGAACACCTTGCTGGCCGGCACTGATTTGCAGGTAAAAACATTGGGCAATAACACGTTCACACTCGAATCCGTCCCTGCTGCGCAGGAAGACGTGCTGACCGTGGTAGGCGACTGGCTAGGTAGTGCGCGTGAAGCTGACGTGTTTGAACATGCAGGCGCACGTGATGTCATCCGCCGGGAAGATTTTGCGAAAACAGGCGCAACCACAATGCGTGAAGTGCTGAACCGCATTCCCGGCGTCAACGCACCGGAAAACAACGGTACCGGCAGCCACGATCTGGCGATGAACTTTGGCATTCGTGGCCTGAACCCACGTCTCGCTAGCCGCTCTACGGTTCTGATGGATGGCGTTCCGGTACCCTTCGCGCCTTACGGCCAGCCACAGCTATCGTTAGCGCCCGTATCTCTCGGCAACATGGACGCAATAGATGTGGTACGCGGCGGCGGCGCTGTGCGCTACGGGCCGCAAAGCGTAGGTGGTGTGGTGAATTTCGTGACCCGCGCTATCCCGCAGAATTTTGGTATTGACGCAAGCGTAGAAGGCCAGCTTAGTCCCACATCCTCACAAAATAATCCAAAAGAAACCCATAATCTGATGATTGGCGGTACGGCAGATAACGGTTTCGGCACAGCGCTTCTCTACTCCGGCACACGCGGCAGCGACTGGCGCGAGCACAGCGCCACGCACATTGACGACGTGATGCTCAAAAGCCGCTATGCACCCAATGAAGTACATACCTTCAACAGCCTACTGCAATATTATGATGGCAGCGCGGATATGCCCGGCGGCCTTTCACGCGCAGATTACGATGCCAATCGCTGGCAATCCACTCGCCCGTATGACCGCTTCTGGGGCCGCCGTCAGCTCGCAAGTCTCAGCTATCAGTATCAACCCGACCAACAGCACAAATTCAATATTCAGGGCTTATATACTCATACCTTGCGCAGCGGCTATCTTGAACAAGGCAAGCGCATTACCCTTTCCCCACGAGAATACTGGGTGCGCAGCATCGAACCTCGCTATAGCCAGCTCTTCAATTTAGGTCCTTCGGCCCACGAAGTAGGAATTGGCTACCGTTATGTGAATGAATCCAGTCACGAAATGCGTTACTACACCGCCACCCGCAGCGGCGAACTACCTAGCACATCTAGCCCTTATGACCGTAATACCCGCTCCGGCACCCAAGCACACGCTTGGTATATTGACGACCGCATTGATATCGGCAACTGGACCATCACGCCGGGGATACGATTCGAACATATCAAATCCTTCCAAAACAACAATGTGAAAGGCACCCGCCAAGAAGTAAGTTACGATGCGCCGTTGCCCGCACTCAATGTTCTTTATCATATTACTGATAGCTGGAATCTTTACGCCAATACGGAAGGTTCATTTGGCACCGTACAGTACAGCCAAATTGGCAAGGCGGTGAAAAGCGGCAATGTAGAACCGGAAAAGGCGCGAACTTGGGAAGTTGGAACTCGCTACGATGACGGCGCATTAGCAGCGGAAATGGGGCTGTTTCTGATTAACTTCAACAATCAGTATGACTCCAACCAAACTAACGATACCGTTACGGCACGTGGAAAAACCCGACACACAGGGCTGGAAACTCAGGCACGTTATGATCTTTCCGAACTTACTCCCAAACTGAATAACGTTTCGGTTTACGCCAGCTACACGTATGTCAACGCGGAAATTCGTGAAGAAGGTGACACCTACGGGAATCAAGTGCCATTCTCACCGAAACATAAAGGCGCATTTGGCATAGATTACAAACCGGGTAACTGGACCTTCAACCTCAACAGTACATCCCAATCCAGCCAGTTTGCTGATAACGCTAATACCGTGCAGGAAAGCGCGAATGGCAGCACTGGTCGCATTCCGGGCTTTATGTTGTGGGATACCCGCGTGGCGTATGACTTCGGTCCACAAATGGCTAATCTGAGTCTGGCCTTTGGGGTGAAAAACATCTTTGACCACGAGTATTACACCCGTTCCTATGATGATAATAACAAAGGCATCTACGCCGGGCAGCCACGTACGTTCTACATGCAGGGTTCTGTAAAATTCTAACGTTACATTAATCCGTTCGCCGGGCTATTGCCCGGCTTTGCTATTTCTGGAGCTAAATCATGCTTGCACCGATTCACGTTATGTTTATCGTTTTGCTCTTCTTCACCAGCCTGCCCCATGCCATTGCGATCACGGTACAGGATGAACAGGGCAGTTTTACCCTCGATACCGTTCCTCAGCGCGTAGTCGTGCTGGAATTGTCGTTTGCTGATGCGTTGGCCGCCATCAATATCAGCCCGGTGGGTATTGCCGATGATAACGATCCACAGCGTATCCTCTCGGATGTTCGCCAGCGTATTAAGCCCTGGCAATCAACGGGCACTCGCGCCCAGCCAAGCCTTGAAGCCATCAGCTCACTGAAACCTGATCTCATCATTGCAGACAGTCAACGTCATGCGGGGATCTATCGGGCACTCAAGAGCATCGCTCCCGTTTTGCTGCTAAAGTCCCGTAACGAAACCTATGAAGAAAACCTGCAATCCGCCGCGATCATCGGCAAAGTGATGGGGAAAGAGAGTGAAATGCAACAACGACTGGCAGAGCACCGTGAACGCATGAAAGGCTATGCCAGCCAGTTGCCACAAGGCGTCAGTGTGGTTTTTGGCACCTCGCGCGAACAGCAATTTAACCTGCACTCCAGCGATACCTATACCGGCAGCGTCTTAACAGCATTAGGGCTAAAAGTTCCCGCGTCAGTTAATCATGCTGCAATGACTTCTCTCAGCCTGGAACAGTTACTGGCGCTCAATCCTGACTGGCTTATCGTGGCCCACTATCGCCGGGAGAGCATCGTGAAGCGCTGGCAGCAAGATTCGCTGTGGCAGATGATGACGGCACAGCACAAACATCAGGTAGCAGCAGTAGACAGCAACACTTGGGCTCGTATGCGCGGGATATTTGCCGCTGAACGTATTGGCAGTGATGCGGTAAAAATCTTCCATCATCAGCCAGTTAATGAAACACCATGAGACGCCTCCGTCATCCGGTCTGGCTTTGGGGATTGCCGCTGGTTGCACTGTTTAGTGCGTTCTGGCTAAGCCTGTTTTGCTATTCCGCTATTCCCATTCCTGCCATCAGTGCGCTCAAAGCACTGGTGCCGGGTCATACACCAACACTGCCTGAAGCGCTGGTTATCAATCTGCGACTACCACGCAGTCTGGTTGCTATTCTGCTTGGTGCATCTCTGGCGCTGGCCGGCGCACTACTCCAGACGCTCACTCATAATCCGCTAGCCTCGCCCTCCTTACTGGGCATTAACAGTGGCGCAGCACTGGCAATGGCGCTGGTCAGCGCTTTCAGCCCAGCGCCGCTGGCCGGATATTCCATTTCCCTGGTGGCGGCTTGCGGCGGTGGAATTAGCTGGCTGATGGTGATGGCCGCAAGTGGTAGCTGGCAGCAAAAATACGATCGCAATCAGCTAATTCTGGCGGGCATTGCCTTATCTGCCTTATGTATGGCACTAATGCGTATTACGCTACTGCTTGCCGAAGATCATGCTTACGGCATTTTTTACTGGCTGGCGGGTGGAGTCTCCCATGTCCGCTGGCCTGAATTCTGGCAACTATTCCCTTTCGTGGTGGTTACTGTACCTACGGTTTTGTTATTGGCGAAATCGCTTAACCTGCTCAACGCTGGCGATGTCAGTGCCCATACACTTGGCGTGAATCTAACTCGCCTGCGTATCTTCGTCAGTTTGGCGGTACTGACTCTGGTGGGGGCTTGCGTCAGTGTGGCGGGGCCGATCGTGTTTATTGGCCTGCTCATGCCCCATCTGGCGCGTTTCTGGGTTGGCTATGATCTGCGCCGCACACTGCCAATGTGCATGTTACTGGGAACGGTGTTTATGCTACTTGCGGATTTACTGGCCCGTGCACTGGCCTGGCCAGGAGAACTCCCGGCAGGAGCGGTACTGGCTCTGATTGGCGCACCCTGCTTTGTCTGGCTGGCAAGGAGGCGAACATGAATCGTCAGGTTATCTCGCTGTTAGTAATGTTGCTGGTAGTTACGCTGGTGCTATCGCTACACATGGGTGCGCAACCACTTCCCTGGGAAGCACTAATAAACGGCTGGCAACCCAGTGACAAACACCACTTTGTGCTAACACAGTACCGCCTACCACGTATTTTACTCGCCATCACTGTAGGCGCAGCGCTGGCGCTTTCCGGCGTCTTGGTTCAGGGTATTGTCCGCAATCCACTGGCCTCCCCCGATGTACTGGGGGTAAATCATGCAGCAAGCCTGGCGTCGGTAAGCGCACTGATCCTCTTCCCTTCTCTGCCGGTACAGTGGCTTCCGCTACTCGCTTTTTGCGGTGGAATAGCCGCGCTAATCCTGCTGCGGGCGATTGCCGGCCCCTCTTCGCCGCTGCGCCTTGCACTAGTTGGCGTGGCACTTTCAGCTACCTGGACAAGCATCACCGATTACCTAATGCTCTCACGCCCACAAGATATCAATAACGCGCTTCTATGGTTGACCGGCAGTCTGTGGGGACGCGACTGGCAGTTTGTGGCTACAGCCCTGCCAGTATTGATGATACTGATACCGCTCAGCCTGCGCTTTTGTCGCGATTTAGATTTGCTGGCGCTCGGTGATGACAGCGCCAGCACACTGGGCGTTTCGCTTCTGCACGTACAATCCTGGGGATTAATGCTGGCAGTAGCGCTTGCCGCAACAGGCGTTGCCGTTTGCGGGCCGATTGGTTTTATCAGCCTCGTGGTACCCCATCTCGTTCGCAGACTTGTGGGAGGACGGCATCGCTGGCTTATACCAGCATCCATGCTTATGGGCGCACAGGTTCTGCTGCTAGCCGATTTGCTGGCAAGGACCATAGCACCACCAATGGAACTGCCTGCTGGCGTACTGACCGCCATCATTGGCGCCCCTTATTTCTTCTGGCTTTTAGTGAGGACACGTTAAATGCAACTGGCTACGGAAAAGTTATCTGCGGGCTACGGGGAGAAACGCATTCTAAATGATCTGTCGCTCACCCTTCCGACAGGGAAAATCACAGCGTTGCTCGGCCCCAACGGCTGTGGGAAATCGACATTACTGAAATGCTTTTCGCGGCTATTAACACCATTATCTGGAAAGATAACAATAGATAGTGAACCTTTAGCGCACTTTTCCTCACGCAAGCTCGCCAGACATCTGGCGCTCTTACCGCAACATCCTCTCACACCAGAGGGGATCGCCGTCCATGAACTGGTTGCATACGGACGCAGCCCCTGGCTTACATTCTGGGGGCGTTTAGCATCTCATGATCGTCACCTTGTACAACAAGCAATGGAAAAAACGCAGATTAGCCATCTTGCCGATAAACGCGTTACCGACCTTTCTGGCGGGCAACGCCAACGCGCTTTTCTGGCGATGGTTCTGGCCCAAAATACGCCGGTGGTGCTGCTCGACGAACCTACTACGTATCTTGACATCAACCATCAGGTGGAATTGATGAAGCTACTGCATGAACTGAACAACGAAGGAAAAACGGTCGTGACCGTACTTCATGACCTCAATCAGGCTAGCCGGTACTGTGACCACTTGGTGCTGCTTTCGCAGGGGCAGGTTGTCGCCCAAGGCTCGCCCGAAGAAGTTATGACACCGAAATTATTACAGCGGGTATTCAGCATTAAAGCGGAAATTCACCCCGAACCAGTTTCAGGTAAACCAATGTGTGTAGTGTGTTAGGAGGGGAACTAGTGTAGCGTGTTGGCTCTCTTCTCTAGTACGGCTTAATATGTTCGGCTTTTTGTTAGAGGTTGTGTTGGGATTCATTCCTTATACCGCCCAACACAAAAAGCCGAGCTTGAATTTATGTGATTCTAATAATTGCTGTTCTTAAGCA
The DNA here is from genome assembly GCF_002968995.1 of Photorhabdus hindustanensis. Lineage (NCBI taxonomy): Bacteria > Pseudomonadati > Pseudomonadota > Gammaproteobacteria > Enterobacterales > Morganellaceae > Photorhabdus > Photorhabdus hindustanensis. The sequence continues at coordinate 176,923 of NZ_PUWT01000008.1, read as the reverse complement.
AAGCTGAGGTTATTAGGCTCTACAGCCTCGACTTGACGGGCATTGAGCTTTATTTTGGAACTCATTTTTTATCGAAGTGAAGATGCTCCGGCATCCGCAACATCAGGGAATAATTTTGTTAAATCATCCATTTAATTTGCTGTTCTCCTCTGGCTATTTCTTCATCATAGCAAACATACGACACTTAACCTATCTTGTAGCCAGCATTCCCGAATAGTGCTTCGTGATAAGGAAGATGAATAAAGTATGGGGGGCTTTGTTACCAAACTGTGACGTATGTCATAACGCTTAAGCCAAACGCCTACAAAACCCATATTGATTGCTGTACTCTTATCATTCAAGGCATTTGTTAGATAATTCAAAGAGCTATGATGGCCGCAACTTCCCTTTCGAATAATATTCTCCGTACCTGGCAACGTATAGAGTTCTTCCAACCTTATACACTTGAAAAAAAAGATAAAAGTTTACTAATTCCGCTTAAAACACTCTATCAGCTGGGAGATAAGGCACTACCCTGGCTTTCATCAGAACTCCGTCAACAACATGATATTCCCGATCAAAAAGTCTTATACAACTTGTACATCGGTTTGTTTGATAAAGGTATCGCTAACGCGATCAGCCAAACGGTGTTTGGTCCAGATGAAGGGTATTATGCAGAAGAATTTGAGCAACGGCTGGATAAAGAAGGAACAACCTGCTTTGCCAAAATTCCATTAGGCGCGGAAGGAAACCCTGCTCTGGATAAATTTTCAGTGAGTTCTCTTCCCTGGGCTTTAGGGCACCTGCGTGATGAACGTTTTGAACAGCTTAATACGAAGGTATTTTCAGCCAGTTGCGAGCATCTTAAAAATACCCTCGGCAACTTTAACGTCTCTCTGAGGCCAATACGAAAAAATGGCCCCGGTATTTTAAAAGCAAATGATATTTTAACACTGTTGACGACACATCTAGTGAGTTGGGCAGATTTTGAACCCCAATGGCAATATGCTTTACAAATAGACTGGATGGAGGGAAATGGCGACGGTACAGAAGCATCACAAGAAAATAGCGATGAAATTGAAGAAGAAGTCAGCGCTAATGATAAAACCTTTGCACTTCCTATTTTAAATAGTTTTTTCTTTGAGGACATTGAATACGCTATTACGGCCCTAAAACGAGGAGATAGATGCAAAGCTCTCAGAGCATATCTTTCTCATTATAGTGTCCCCAGGAATCCAGACCTTTATTCACAAGACGGGCTTGCCTCCATCATCAGTAAACTCCATCCAGCGAAGATGCCTCATGGACGCTGGCCTTCCGATCCCAAACATGCCATGTCGCTAATGCAACAATTTGCTATTAATACGGCGATAGAAGAGCTCGCTGACGGTGGACTGCTTTCCGTCAACGGACCTCCGGGAACTGGAAAAACGACACTTCTGCGCGATCTAGTAGCACATAATATTGTTGAACGAGCGAAGATACTTACGCGTTATCAAAAAGTTGATGACACGCTGGACAATTCCGGTTTTATTGTGAATGAGCTCACTGGTTTCGAAATAGTCATTGCATCATCCAACAACACCGCAGCAGAAAACATATCAAAAGAATTGCCGCAAAAGAAATCATTGGCTGAAGAATTCCAATCGCTTGACTATTTAGCACCAACCGCAAACCAGATAGCTGCCGAGAACCGCCCAAAGCGCGAACATAAAAAAAGTAAAAATAGTCAGGGAAAAGTTAAAACCTATCACCTCTATCGTCCATTGAAGAAAGAGAAACAATGCTGGGGGATCATTTCCGCTGCTCTGGGCAAAAAACCGAACCGGACTAAATTTTCTCAGCGCTTATTTTTTGATGAACATTTTTGGCGTGATACCCCAACTGAAGCCTCTCGCCCCGCTGAAGAAAATTTTCTCAGTCTTTGGCGCTGGAGGCATTATCACAACCCCATCTCTTTCGCCACCGCTAAAAAACGTTTCCTCATATGTCTGGAAAAGACAAAAAAACTTCAACAGCAACTAGAAATGTTTGTGCATCTGATAGAAAAACAGCATAACGATTCATTCGACACGTTATCACTAAAGTTGAAGCAAACAGAAGGACTGTACGAAACACAGCTTAACAGGCTGGAACAGGTGAAAACAGAACAGGATGTATTAGGAAAACAGCTCCAACATGCGGAACAGCAACAAAAAATTATCGAAAGTGATGCACCAGGATGGCTAATGCGTCTGATGAATCGCAAGCGAGTACATGTGTATAAAGAAACGTTGCAGTGTGCACAACACGAAGTATTAAGACTGATGAGATTGCAAGCCGAACAAGCCCAGCGTGTTGCGGAACAACGCAAGTCAGTTAATGACATAATTGAAAAAAAGCGAACCTTACAACAGGATATCGAAAAAATTATCCAACAACGGGAGAATGACCATCGTTCTCTGCAAACTTTGAAACAGCAGTTTCCTGATATCACATTGCCAGATATCAACCAACCTATCACTGATGCAACATTACAACGAACGGCCTTTTGGCAGAACGCACAGATAAATCGTCAACGTTCCGCATTATTTATCACAGCGATGGAACTTCATCAGGCATGGCTTTATGAAGCACTAGGAATACCTCGTTTTGGAGACTTCGTATTTAATCTCACGGCTTTTTTAGCACAGCCTCATTCCAAAATCACACCTATACGCTGGTGGCAAACGCTGTTTATGTTCGTGCCCGTATTATCCACAACTTTCGCATCTATGGGACGCATGTTCCAAGGAGTGGAAAGCGAAGAACTCGGCTGGTTAATGATCGATGAAGCCGGCCAGGCACCTCCACAACAAGCTGTCGGGGGACTCTGGCGTGCAAAACGGGTACTGGTCGTTGGAGACCCTTTGCAGATTGAGCCGGTATTTACGACCCCTCCACCGTTGGTTGAACGTCTTTGCCTGGATGCTCTGGATGGAAAGGCTAAAGACTGGAATCCGGGATTACTTTCAGTGCAGCAGGTTGCTGATCGCGTCAATCATTGGGGATGTGAATTAGAAGTCATGAACAACCTGATCTGGCTAGGTATTCCATTGTGGGTACACCGTCGTTGTATTGAACCGATGTTCAGTTTGGCTAATAAGATGGCCTACAATGGCCGCATGATTCATGGGCTTGATGCTGACAAGATTCGCTGCCAACCTGTGAACAACATTCTGGAAAACCATTGGCTAGCATCGGTTGGAGGGACAGGTGAAAAACAATATCGTGACAGCCACGGTAAAGATTTGCTCAAGTTATTGGACCAACTGCTTGTTGCAAATGTTTCTCTTCATTCGATTTATGTTATTACACCGTTCAAAGCAGTTAAATCAGCACTGTGTGAATTATTAGGAAAGCGTGATCTGGCTACCTGGCGGCAATCTATGCCATTGATAACACGAAAAGAACTCAACGTATGGCAAAAAAATTGTATTGGTACAGTACATACTTTTCAGGGCAAAGAAAACGATATTGTCATTTTTGTCCTAGGCTGCGACGAAAATAATGATGGCGGCGCAAAATGGGCTGCCAGCAAGCCTAATCTGTTAAACGTTGCGCTCACTCGAGCAAAAAAACACATTTTCATAATTGGCGATCCAGCGGTATGGCATGGTTTGCCTTGGTTTCGTGATGTAGCGAGAGAATTGCCAGTGGAGGAATATCATCATTTACAATAACTCCAAGGTGGAATTGTAACGAAATGAGTAAGCAGTCCTTATGCCGTTAGGTAATACTGCCTCATAGATTGCATTATTCGTAACATGAACCTGAAGGTGATTAGAGTTATCTAAGCTAATGAATGGCGAGCTAATTGTATAAACAAGGAGTGATAATGAATCGAGCTCAGGCCCAACAACTACTACAAACTGCGCTAGCCAATCCAAATGCTGAGTTTCGCGATGGTCAGTGGGAAGCTATTGATGCTTTAGTTAACCAACGGCAGAAATTGTTGGTAGTACAGCGTACTAGCTGGGGTAAAAGCTCAGTTTACTTTATCAGCACCAAAATTTTCCGTGATCGCGGCATGGGGCCGACGATTATTGTTTCTCCTTTGCTGGCTCTGATGCGTAACCAGATTGAGTCCGCCCAGCGCCTACGCATCATAGCCGAGACTATGAATTCCACCAATACAGCGGACTGGCAGACGGTGACACAAAGGATTATAAATAATCAAATAGATTGCCTGCTGATTTCTCCTGAGCGGCTCGCCAATGATAACTTCATTGAAACCGTGCTTCATCCTATCGCTGACCGTATTGTTCTGATGGTGATCGACGAAGCCCACTGCATCTCCGACTGGGGCCATGACTTCCGCCCAGACTATCGGCGTATAGTAAATATTTTGCGCCAGTTGCCACCGAATACACCGGTATTAGGCACAACGGCCACTGCCAATAACCGCGTGGTGGCTGATATCCAAACACAACTGGGTAATATCCAGATCCAGCGTGGTCCACTGATCCGTGAAAGCCTCTCGCTACAAACTATGGTGCTGCCTGATCAATCCTCTCGCCTAGCTTGGTTGGCGCAAGTGATTCCCACCTTGCATGGTACTGGCATTGTGTACACCTTAACAGTGCGTGATGCCGAACAGGTAGCAAATTGGTTGAACGTCAATGGCATAAATGCCAGAGCCTACCATAGCAGTATTGAGGCTGATGGTTTTGAAAACAGTAACGATTACCGACAGCATCTTGAAGAGTTATTGCTAACCAATCAACGCTTGTAGCCAGTCCACCATCACCTTGAAAGCTACCAACAAAACTCACCTAACCACGAAATTTTTAAGCTGAACTGAAAAAATGTTCGGTGAGAATTAAAAAAAGTCGTATAGTGATTCGATAACCATTAACACGTTTGCATAGCAGGACAACAATGATCCGTTGCCATCCAGCCCGATTAATGGGGGAGCATAAAATGCTCATTGCTGATGTAGTAAAAGAGACAGGCATCAGCCGTAATACCATAACGCTGATGTACAAAGAAACTACTCAGGAGGTTAATTTGGAGGCATTAGACAAACTTTGTGCTCTCTTCAAATGCAGCGTGAGCAAATTGCTTGAGAGGATACCTGAGGCATGATGATCACTGACAAAACAGGGAAGTTCACTGAAGATACTCGTGTAAAAATTCCAACGATTCTTCACCTTGTAAGATTAGGCTACACCTATCTGTCACTTAAAGGTCAAAATTGGGACAAGGAAACTAATATTTTCCCTGAGATCTTTAAGACTTCCATTGCAAAGATTAACCCCAATAAAAACCCGGATGATATTGGACGCCTTCTGAAAGACGTTAAACTCCTACTTGATAATGAAGATTTAGGACACGCATTTTTCGAAAAGCTCATTGATCGCTCTAATGCAAAATTGATTGATTTTGAAAACTTCAATAACAATAGTTTCCATGTTGTCACCGAGCTAACCTGTGAAAATGGTGATGAAGAGTTTCGTCCCGACATCACAATACTGATCAACGGGATGCCTCTGGTTTTTATTGAGGTAAAAAAACCCAATAATCGGGAAGGCATTCTGGCAGAACGGGAACGCATCAATAGACGTTTCCAGAACCCTAAGTTCAGGCGTTTCGCTAACATTACCCAGTTTATTATCTTCTCCAATAACATGGAGTACGACGATACCGATCCTGAACCACTCCAGGGGGCATTTTATGCCAGCAGTTCGTATCACAATGCCGAGTTCAACTACTTTCGGGAAGAAGAACTTTTTAACCTCACGGCGTTGCTAAAACCACTGACGGATAACGCTGAGCTGGCAGTGCTGAAAGACAATAACCTTGAAGTGATTCGTACCAGCCCAGAATATCAAACTAACAAAGATCATAACCGACCAACGAATCGTATCTGTACCTCCTTGCTGAGCCGGGATCGGCTGGCATTTATCCTGCGTTATGCACTGGCGTATGTTGTAGAGCCGGATGGAATACAGAAGCATATCATGCGTTACCCGCAGCTGTTCGCCACCAAAGCGATAGAACGCAAACTGAATGCAGACGTTAAAAAAGGGATTATCTGGCACACTCAAGGCAGCGGAAAAACGGCGCTCGCCTACTATAGCGTGCGTTTCCTGACCGACTATTTCCAGAAAAAGCAGGTGATCCCTAAGTTTTACTTCATTGTCGATCGACTGGATTTACTTCAACAGGCACACCGGGAATTTACTGCCCGTGGCTTAACGGTTCACCTTATTAACTCGCGTAGCGCCTTCGCCCAAGATATTAAAGCCACTCCGGTGATCCACAACCATCAGGGTAAGCCAGAAATCACCGTCGTCAACATCCAGAAATTTCGGGATGAGCCGGATGTTGTTTCGACTAAAGATTACGATGTCAACATTCAGAGGGTCTACTTCCTTGATGAAGTCCATCGTAGTTACAACCCTAAAGGCAGCTTTCTGGCTAACTTAAACCAGTCGGATATCCATGCCATCAAAATCGGCCTGACGGGCACTCCGTTACTGGGAACCGACTACAACTCCCGCGCTCTCTTTGGCGGATACTTTCACAAATACTATTACAACGCTTCCATTGCGGATGGTTACACACTGCGCCTGATCCGTGAAGAGATCGCCACCAATTACCGGATGGTCCTGCAACAGGCATTGCAGGACGCTGAAATCCAGATGGGCGAGGTGGATCGTAAACTTATTTATGCCCATCCGAATTTTGTAAAACCTATGCTGGATTACATCATCACAGATTTTGCCAAAAGTCAGGGGGCATTGGATGATAACACCATTGGCGGCATGGTGATCTGCGACAGTTCAGAACAGGCAAAACAAATGTTTGCTCTCTTCAATGCGCAGTATGCCGAAGCTCCAGCAGCGACAGAAATGGAAGAGGAATTCCCCCTTGCTCACGCAGCTGAACCTGAGGCAGTCTACCTTGCCACAGCGAGGAAAAAGCAAAGCATCAAACGCGCCGCTCTCATCCTGCACGATGTGGGGACCAAGCAGGAACGTAAAGAGTGGGTGGAAGATTTTAAAGCGGGTAACATTGACCTGCTGTTTGTCTACAACATGTTACTAACCGGTTTCGACGCAAAGCGCCTGAAAAAGCTCTACCTGGGACGCGTGATCCACAGGCATAACCTGTTACAGGCATTAACCCGTGTTAACCGTACCTATAAAGATTTCCGCTACGGTTATGTGGTAGATTTCGCCGATATCCGTCAGGAATTCGATGCCACTAATAAAGCCTACTTTGAAGAGCTTCAGTCCGAACTGGGCGATGAGATGGAGCATTACTCCCGACTATTCAAAACTCAGGAAGAAATCCGCCAGGAAATTGAACAGATTAAAGACGTCCTGTTCCATTTTAATATCCTCAACGCCGAAATTTTTGCTGACCAGATAAGCCAGATCGAAGATCGACAAACGATGCTGGCGTTGAAAAATGCGCTGGCCGATGCCAGAAGTCTGTACAACCTGATCCGATTCCAGGACAATGTTGAGTTCCTTCAGGAACTGGATTTCAACAAATTAAACATCCTCTATCGCGAAGCCAGCCATCGCCTGGATTTACTAAATCTGAAAGCAGATTTAGAGCAGGGTGTTGATATTTCTGGACTTCTTAACCGAGCGCTCGAAGAGGTCATCTTTGAATTTCACAAAATCAGCGAAGAAGAACTAATACTAGCCGACCAACTGAAAGATACCCTTCGCCGAACACGTGAAGCGCTAGCCAGCAATTTTGATCAGCAGGACCCGCAGTTCATCACCCTAAAGGAAGAGCTAGAACGTCTGTTCAAGAAAAAGAAACTCAGCGAAGTGACTCAGGACGAAATGGTTGCGAATATTGGCACACTCAATAAAATTCATAGCCGCATCAAAGAACTGAACCGCCAGAATAATCTGCTGCGCGACAAGTACCAGGGCGACGTCAAGTATGCACGAACTCATAAACGCCTGCGGGAGCAAGGAAGCTTCAGCGAGCCAGAGCGTAAAATCTACGAGGCGCTACTCGGCATCAAACTGGATGCGGATAATAAGGTGCTGAACAACAATCAGATTTTAAACAATGAAGGTTACTTTGAGCGACAAATGGTGTCATGCGTGATCGCCCACTTTGAAGATCAGCATCATATAAAACTGACGGCGCAAACTGCGAGCGATATCAACCGCCTGATCGTCGCAGAATACCTGAACGAATTTAATACCGGAGCACGTACGTGGTAGAACTGGAATTTAGAGACAAAACCAAAGCCCTAATCGACAGCCTGAAAAGTATCTGTGCCAACTACGGCCTTGGTAACGACGGTAACGAATTCAAAATTATTACTCAGGCATTTCTGTACAAATTCCTGAACGATAAATTCGCCTTTGAAGCAAAAAAGGTAGATAAATCTGTCGCCAGTGCAGAAAGCTGGGAAGCGATACTCAGCCAGATGAGTGAAGAACAGCTAGATAAGTTACAGCTGAAGATGAGCGCGGATACCGCGCGCCTGAAGCCACACCATTTTATTCGTTCTCTGTTTAGCCAACAAAACACAGCAGATTTTGCCAAAACCTTTGATGATACCCTGATAGATATCGCCATCACCAACAACGACGTCTTCGCAGTAAAAACTGACGGCGGCGCGAAAGTGGTGCTATTTGACCGTCTCAGCCAGTTTATAGCTGACGAATCAAAGCGCGATGACTTCTGCCGGGCAATCATCAACAAGTTGGTGGAATTCAGTTTCGAGCGTATTTTTAGCCAGAAATTCGATTTCTACGCCACCATCTTTGAATACCTGATCAAAGACTATAACAGCAATGCGGGTGGTAAATACGCGGAATACTATACCCCTCACGCCGTGGCGCGCATAATGGCCGCTATTCTGGTGCCTGAAGAACAACGGGGAGTCGTGCGTAACGTCAGCTGTTACGATCCATCTGCCGGTTCCGGTACGCTGCTGATGAACGTGGCGCACGCCATCGGCGAAGATCGTTGCAGCATCTTTACTCAGGATATCTCGCAAAAATCCTCCAGCCTGCTGCGTCTGAACCTGATCCTCAACAATCTGGTGCACTCCATTCCGAACGTCATTCAGGGCAACACCATTCTACACCCGTATCATAAAGATGGGCGGGAGCTGAAACGCTTTGACTACATCGTTTCTAACCCGCCGTTTAAGATGGATTTCAGCGATTTTCGCGACAATCTGGATACTAAAGAAAACCAGCTACGTTTCTTTGCCGGGATACCGAAAATTAAGGCCAAAGCCAGGGACAAAATGGAAATTTACCAGCTGTTCCTGCAACACATCATTTGGTCGCTGAAACCGGGCGGTAAAGCGGCAGTAGTGGTTCCGACAGGTTTTATTACTGCCCAATCCGGTATTGATAAAGGCATTCGCCAACATTTGGTTAAAAATAAGATGCTCGCGGGTGTGGTCTCGATGCCGTCGAATATTTTTGCCACAACCGGCACAAATGTCTCCATTCTGTTTATTGACGACAGCAACAAAGAGAAAGTTGTGCTGATTGACGCCTCAAATCTGGGGGAAAAGGTCAAAGATGGCAAAAACCAGAAAACAGTGCTGACAGAAGAGGAAGAACAACACATCTGCGAAGTATTTAATAAAAAATGGAGCGAAGAGGATTTCTCGGTGGTGGTCTCTTATGACGAGATTGCGGCGAAAAATTACTCACTCAGCGCCGGGCAGTATTTCGATGTCAAAATTGAGTATGTGGATATTACGCCAGAACAGTTTGCTGCGAAGATGAAAGGGTTTACTGACAATTTGGACAGATTGTTTAGCCAGTCTCGCAAGCTGGAAACGGAGATTAAGAAGCAACTGGCGGGGTTGAAGTATGAGTAATACTGTTTCTTTTTTAAAGTATCGTGATGTCGCTGATTTTCGAAATGGCTTGAACTTCAGTAAAGATAGTCATGGAAAAGGTTGTTTATTAATCGGCATTGCTGATTTTAAAGATTATTTTTCACCTCAATGGGCATCTATCGGCGAGATAAACCCATCTAATGTGGCGAAAAAAGAGGATTATCTTAAAAAAGGCGATATTATATTTGTGCGCTCTAACGGCAATAAGGCACTGGTAGGCCGTAGTCTTTATATAGATCGTGATGTGACATCGCTTTTTTCTGGTTTTTGTATTCGAGCAAGATTGAAAACAGATGATTTTCACCCTTTGTTTTTGGCTTATTTTTCTAAAACAGAGCGTTTTAGATCATCTATTACCAGCGTTGCCGGAACAAATATCAATAATTTAAATCAGGGCATTCTTGGCAATGTAAAAATTCCGCTTTATCCGAAGGACATTCAAAAATCAATAGTGGATGTACTGTCATCCATTGACAAAAAAATCGCCCTCAACAACAGCATCAACACCAAACTGGAAGCAATGGCAAAAACCCTCTATGACTACTGGTTTGTTCAGTTTGATTTCCCGGATGCCAATGGTAAACCGTATAAAACCTCTGGAGGAAAGATGGTATACAACACAACCCTAAAACGAGATATTCCAGTAGATTGGACTCCTCTTCGATTGAATGAATTATTATCTAATTGCTCAGAATCCATTTCTCCAAAAGATGTTGACGATGAATCAAAATATACTCCCATTGATGCTTTGCCAATGAAGAAAATGAGTTTTGGTAATGCCTATGCTGCAAGTGAGGCTAATAGCAGTCTTATAAAATACATGAAAGGTGATATTCTTATTGGCGCTATGCGAGTCTATTTCCATCGTGTTTGTATTGCTCCATTCAATGGTATTACCAGGACAACAAGTCTGGTGTTGAGGCCCAAAAAAGCGAGTTTCTTACCTTATATTTATCAAGTTTGTAACGAAGATAGATTTATTAATACTGCTGCAAAGATATCTGTTGGCACTCAGCAGCCTTATGTCAACTGGGATAATGCTTTAGAAAATATAATATTAGCATATCCCAGTGACGATTCTCTTATTTCCAAATATTCCTCAGCAATGCGTGATATCGTTAATGATATTATATTACGTGAAAAGGAAAATGCGTATCTGGAAAAACTCCGCAATTGGCTTCTACCACTGCTAATAAGCGGGCAGGTTACAGTGAGGTAATTATGAATACCGCATTCCGGGTGCTACTTACTTTTAATGCCACATCATTATTGGTGATTATTTTTCTTGTGCAAAAAGGATATGCTTTAGAATATTTTTTTGCCATGAATAGCGGTTTTAACTGGTTAAACTCAATGCCTAATGCGGTATCTTACTTACTTTATATACTTATTCCTGTATTACTCACTGGGTTAAGTCTTTCCCTAAGCTCTAAACTTGGAAAAGATGAATTCAAAAAAGGTGAGGTAGAGAGTATTGAGCATGCCAATAATAGTTTTCTACCCAGCTATCTGGGTTACTTCTTTGTTGCACTTAGCGTAGGAAATTGGGAAGCATTAGCATTCGTGTACGGTGTTTTATTTATTTTTACTTTTTTGTCTCAGGCTCTCTACTTCAACCCACTATTTCTCATCTTTGGTTACGAGTTTTACAATATTAAAACCAAGAATGGAACAGTAATTTTTTTGATTAGTCGTCACAAATACAAATCGCCAAGCAACATCAAAATTTCAACAGCCTACAGAGTTAACAATTACACATTTATTGAACGGAGCTAGCAATGGATCACGTATTGATTAAAGTGAAGGGTCTTCGTAAGAAGACATATCGTAAGTTAATCTCAGACTGCAAACTTTTCAAGACTGTTGATATCGATGTTAATCATTGTATTCTGTATAACCCTGACCACAATTTAGATGAGGATACATGGTTTAAAGTTGAGCAACTAAGTCAACAGCCATTTCATCTTGAATTCCTGAATCAGGACTTTGATTCAAAGGATTATGATGACGCAACTAAACATCATTTTTCGAAGATATCTTACCTTATATCTGTTCAGGACCACGATTTTTATTTTCAAAAAATCACACCATCGCTATTTATTCGAAAAAAAATGATTGTTTTTGGTGAGTCGGCAGAAGTTAAAGAAAGTGAAAATCGTTTAGTAATCAACTCAACGCCTGATGCAGTTTATATATCTGCTTCAGACACTTTGATTTTCCGTAACTTAGCAACTATCTCAAGTATCTTTCACGGAATTGATATGCTCTATAAAGAGGCGACAAAAGAAGAAGTCGAACACTTTTTAGATGAGCCTTTTATTGAACTCAATAATGACTATAATGCAGAAAAAGTATCAAAACCAAATAGAAAACGTGTAGCACTTGCGATGGCTACACTTTCCACAATGTCAGCAGAAGATAAAACTAATATGCTAACTTATATTGATGGTTATTGTGATCAAAAATTAACCTTCAATCAGGAAAGTAATAAATTTGAAATATCGACAGATGAAGAATTGAAACTTCTTCTCTATGGTATTGAGCAGCGTTTCTATACCACTCCTTTTGGAAAGGAAAAACGATTGGCTAACTCTATACAAACCTTACTTTAAGGGTAGATAGAATTTAATAAGAAACGGAGTCTGTACATTATTCTGTATAATTGCCACCGGATTATAAGTGACCGTCCAAACGATCACCGAACTCAATAATAAAACGGCTCATAGCCAGCCGCCAGTGATGGATTGGCATGCTCCATTTTTTCGAGGCTGCCTGTATCACCAGATAAATCACCCTTCATTCCGCACCTAATTCAGGAATAAACCGCTTTATATTGTGCGCCTAATAAACTCAAAAGCTCATGGTGGTAAGATTGCATTCCTGTCACCATTTTATGTTCTTGAAATTCAAAGGTGCTGATCCCTTCAAAGGCCAGAAACACCCAACGCGCGGTGGGGGATTGTGTCGGTTTGTTCTTCATATCGGGGAAAAACGGCACACGTTGTTTCAATTCATGGCGAATTTTATGTTCCAGCGCCGCATAAACCATGAGACAACATGTCATCACCATTAACAGCGCTTCTATCCGCTCCGGTTTTTTCAGGAAAATGGCAGACGTCAGGAATTCCGGGCTTTTCAGGAAGCGAAAACCCCGCTCCACCGTTTGTTGTGCCTTATAATTAGCCAGTAACGCCGCCATATCAAGCTGTCCTTCATCCCGTTCATTGGTCGCTAAAATAAACCTCCCGACCCGCAATCTGGCCTGTTTCACATTGTTTAACCGGGTATACACCTGACCGGCTAATTGATAATGAACCGATTTGGGGTGTTGATGCTTGCCGGGTTTCCCGCGCCCCGCATACGCGGTAATCGCCTGAATTTCCGGCGAGGCGATGCCGATAAACTGACATTGTTGTGGTCCACTAATTTAGGACACATTATTAGCCTTTTTCCAGAATTCCTCTTTCTCTACCGGGGTAGCGCCATTATTAAAGCGGTGAGGACGGCACTGATTGTAATAACCCATCAGCCATTGGCCATTGGCCGATATCACACCTTGCCGACATCTCATCCAGATAGCCCCCTTCCGGTATCCATTCACTCTTCAGACTTCTGAACAACCGTTCCATAGGGGCATTATCCCAACAGTTTCCGCGTCGGCTCATACTCTGTATGACCCCTTCTCTCCATAATAACTGCCGGTAACGCTTACTGCTGTATTGACTTCCCTGATCGGAATGAAATATCACTCGCTTTTCCGGCCTGCGTATCTCCAGTGCATGACGTAGTGCCCGACAAACCAGCTCTGCGTCTGCCGTTGATGACATCGCCCAACCGACGACACGACGTGAATACAAATCCATCACCACCGCCAGGTAACTCCCCCCTTTCCCCGTGCGGATATAGCTGATATCCCCGCACCAAAGGATGTTCGGTTCCCCGGGGATAAATTCACGTCTTACCCGGTTCGGTGACGCCACTGACTCCTCAGGGCAAATCCGATAACGATGTCCCCCCGGTTGGCGACTTATCAGACCGGACTCTTTCATCAGACGACGCACCTTCCAGCGACCTATCGGAATACCGGCTTTTCTCAATTGGTGCATTAACGTGCGACTCCCCGCCGCCCCACGGCTGGCCGAATGCAGTTCCCTGAGCCGCACCTTAATTTTCAGTCGGTTATCATCAATCCCTTTCCGGCTCCCGGCATAATAAGCACTACGAGAAACATTCAAGAGACGACAAAGGTCAGTGACCGGCCAACGCCGACTTAGCCGTGTGATTAAAGCGTAAACTTGCCGGGGGTTTCGCTCATCAACACGGCAGCCTGCTTTAAAATGGCTTTCTCCATTTCCAGACGCCTGACCTGGGTTTCCAGCGCTTTAATGCGCTGTTGTTCAGGTGTCAGCGCGATACCGGAAGGGGTAATCCCGTTCAGTTCGGCCTGATATTGTTTTATCCACTTGCGCAAGGTGCTGGGGTCGAGTTCAAGAGCCCGGGCCACATCAGGCACACGTTGCCGGTGTGTAATAGCTTGTGTAATCGCCTCCAGCTTGAATTCCGTGGAGAAGCGACGTTTAGTTTGATGATTGTTCATAGACTACACCTCAATTGACTGTTGTCACATTAACAGGCTTTTGATGTGTCCGGGAATATTAGACCACAACACATTGAGACTCAAAATCATGCAGGGCCTGTAAGGCATCTTCCCGGCAGGCAAAGGATTTTTTGCCCAGTTTGTCGAACTGTTTAGACTCGTTTTCTGTTTCCCTGAGTGTGTTTTTCCGGAAAGTCTGGTTTTCTCGTTTTTCTGCCGCTGTACTGTTCACCAGTAACCAACGCTGAGGAACACCGCCATACGATGACGTCATCCAGCAGCCTGAATAGCCCTCACTGATGGGGCTGAATTGCTCCGCTGTCACGTTCAGGAGATGCTGTTTAGCTTCCTTGATAGTCAAGGGAACGCGCGTAATAAATCGTTGTTTTTGCTGATGAAGCGAAGCGAGCGCGGCTTCAGTATAAAGTGCGGCATCGGCCACAAAGTAGCGGCTGTTTTGTGCCGCTTTCAGGCATTGAATATGGGTTTTGATCGTCTGGGCAAAGGCTTTGGCATCATTCGTATTCCCGCTCATGGCCTGCATGTAGACAGGGATACCTGCCTGATTTTCGCAAATCAGTTCAAGGACAACCTGGTTCAGCTCGGGCCGGTGATCCCGGCTATAACCCGGCACCAGCGCAATGCGTTTTGTGTCATCTCCCAACGCGCTGTCATAGTCACCATCGACATGAAAACTCGTGATATCCAAATGAACGGAATCGGGATTTAACCCTAATTTATCAAGCACTTGCTCAGCAAGCACCTGATAAACTTCCGACACCCCCGCTTCATATAAGGCATCCAGTGTACGGCCGAGCACATCATCATTAAGGTGTTCAGCTTCAATGTCAGCACCAATTAAACGCGCAATCGGCTTATGTTGAAAAAAGCCGGAAAACATGTGCAATGTTCGGCTGTGAAACCCCAGCCCGTTAAGGAGCATCGCCAGAAAAGCGTCGCCGTGCGAGACAGTATGCGATGAATATTTTGGGATAATAGCATCAATCATGCGGGGTAAACCGGCTTCATGACAAAAAGCGGCGATAAGGCCAAGATGATCGAGACGTTTAATGGCAGGTACAGGGGTGGACATATTCGCTTTCCGGCAAATAAAAGTAATAGATCAAAATTGGCGATTGCCGTCAATCCCACTGATGTCATCAATACAAAAAACCTGTGTAAGATCACATTATTTTTAAATCATAAATACGGTGCGGAATGACGGTTTAATGATTCGATCGCGTTTGTTGTATAGATGGCCTTACGGATATCGGGCGGGTACCCGAAGAATGTGTTGAGGTTTTCCCAGTGCGCACGCCAGCTTTTGCTAATTTGCGGATATTTATCATCCCAAATGACACCAAACGCGTCCAGAGCCATCAAGGCCGCCTTTCCGTGGGCGGGCTTTCAGTCCCCCCGTAATGGCTTTATAGTCTTTCCACGATACGTATTTCAGACTGTTACGTACCATGTGAATAATGCACAACTGGATATGGGTTTGCGGATAGACACTGTTTATCGCCTCCGAGAAGCCTTTCAGGCCGTCCACACAGGCAATGAGGTGTCTTGAAGCCCGCGGTTCTTCAGTTCTGTCAGGACGTTTAACCAAAACTTCGCGCCTTCGTTTTCTGCCAGCCACATCCCCAGCAGTTCCTTCTGGTCTTCCGTATTGATACCCAATGCGAGGAAAACCGCTTTGTTGATAACGGTGCCATTGTGACGAACTTTAACGACTATACAGTCAAGATAAACAATCGGATACAGGCTGTCTAATGGGCGATTCTGCCATTCGGTGACCTGTTCTTTAACCGCATCGGTCACTGTTGATATCAACGTGGGTGACACACCGGCGTCGTACATTTCTTTAAATGTAGCCTCGATTTCCCGGGTCGTCATGCCTTTGGCATAGAGGGATAAAATTTGGCTGTCCATCTGCGTGATGCTTTCTAATCAGCTGTGGCGAAGGTGCCTTCTCGATCTGAGCTCAATCTCCCCTTCATCACTGAGTCACGTTTCAAATGAGTAACCATTACGGGTATTAGAACTGGATTTTGGCGTGTTTTTCTCATAGCCAGGATGGTCAGTTCAGCATTCAGCGCCGCTTCGACGGTCAGCTTAGCGAGCATGCGGGAAAACTGATTAAGATCGGCTTCAGTTTTGAGGACCTTAGCCCATTCGGCAGCGAGAGCTTTAAGTTTCTTTTCGTCCATAATTTGCCTGTCTCCGTTGTCGGAAGGAATATATCAAAAACAGGCAATTACACAATTTAAATTACAGTCTCTCTACACGCATTGACATGCCACTGGCCTAAAGGAGAAAGAATTATTTCTAATGCATTGGGAGTTGCACCTGAAATTATCTGGCCTTCCCGTTATGAAAAATAACGGCATTAAAATATCCATACCAGAGAGACTTTATAATTCTTAAAAAACATTATTAACTCAAGACATCTATTGCCCACTATTCAAAGTGGGCTTTCTTACACAGTGAATTAATATGTTTTTATATGACTATTTACTATTTTTATTTGAGAAAACGTAAGGAGCAATAAATTCTTTTTTACATTGATCCAAATAATCCGCCCACCATTGGATCATTAATCGCCGTTCCTCCAAATGTTCAGATGTATGGATATAAGCAGCTCGGACACCATTACGCTCTGTGTGGCTCATTTGTCTTTCAACTGCATCTTTTGACCATAGCCCTGATTCAACTAAAGCGCTACAAGCCATCGCTCTGAAACCATGCCCGCATACTTCCGTTTTTGTATCATATCCCATCACTCGTAATGCATTATTTACCGTATTTTCACTCATAACTTTATTAGGATCATGGTCGCCGGGAAAAAGCCGTTCATTGTCCCCACTAAGCTCTTTAAGTTGCTGTAAGATATCTATTGCCTGATTACTCAACGGCACAATATGGGCTGATTTCATTTTCATGCCACGGTAAGAATAACGAACTCCTTCGATTGGATTTCGTTCACCAGGTATTTCCCACACTGAACTATTAAAGTCAATTTCATCCCATCGTGCAAAACGTAACTCACTAGAACGTACAAAAGTGAGTAAAGTCAGTACCACCGCTAAACGTGTAATTTTCCTGCCACGGTAATGACTTATACGTTCCAATAATTCAGGAAAGCAATTGGATGACAATGCAGGATAATGTTTAATTTTAGGCATGGTCAGCGCCCCGGCCATATCTATAGCCGGATTACTGTCGATAATGTCATTTTGTACGGCATAGCGCATGATAGCAGTTACCCGCTGTTGGAGCCGTTGAACTACATCATGCTTTCCTGCATCATCCACCATTCGGATAGGTACTAATAGATGACTAGTCTTTAACTGACGGATATCAATTTTACCAATATGAGGAAAGATGTATTGTTCAAGGCTGCGCAGTACACGCGCCCGGTTATAGTCACCCCACCGCTTATTACTGGAGTGCCATTTCCTCAAAATTGAATTCACCTGATGCCTCAGCTTGTGTCTTTTTCTGTGTTGCTTTGGGATCTATACCACTAGCTATCAGTTTTTTAGCCTCATCACGTTTAGCTCTGGCATCAGCAAGAGAAATTACCGGGTAAACCCCAAATGCTAACCTGTCTTCTTTTTTATCAGTAGGTCGGCGGTATTTCATACGCCAGTATTTTGAACCTCTCGGAGTAATTTCCAGATACAACCCGCCACCATCAGCGAGTTTATAGGCTTTATCTTTTGGCTTTGCTGCCTCTATTTGCCTGGCATTGAGTTTCATGTTGGGGGCACATTATTAATCGAATCGGAAGATGCCCCCAATTATGCCCCCACAGATATGTGGATTGCAACGGACGATAATAGACCTTGATAGACTATTTTATTTGATTTATAAGGAGTTTTCTTGGATAAGTGGACTTTGGTGAACTGCTATGAACATAGTCATGGTGCCGAAGGCCGGACTCGAACCGGCACACCCGAAGGCGGTTGATTTTGAATCAACTGCGTCTACCGATTTCGCCACTTCGGCACTGAAGTAGTATGCGGAAAACGAGGGCCATTATACCTGTCAGCGATCTGTTAGCAACTGTTATCCTTCTAACTTTGGTTTAAGTGTTGAAAAAAAGATCAAACCCATCTCTCAACACAAATGTATGTTCAATTACTGAACATAAAAGCTCTAAATAAACACACACAGCAATATCTTTTCCACCTGAAATAGCTCCTTCTCTACAATAACAGAGAAAAAACAACTCCCCCCGAGACAGTTTTTACAATCATCGTTAGCCGAACCACCTGACGCTGATAGACAACCTATAATCAACTTATATAATCTCAGCATGATAATTCGCTATGAGGTAAATGGTTATGACGATTATTAGCTGGATTGGTGCCGGGATCTTTTTGGGCATTGTCATTGGTGCGTTGATGGCATTGTTTAAGAAGAATAAGTAGCCGTTTCTGGTCTCTCTATTCTGTTCCTATATTCACTGGAAATATGCCTGATTGGTCAATTCAAAATGAATAAACAGTTTTTTAAGATCTTCTCTGTTTCTACCATGATGTTGGCTCTCGCAGCCTGTTCTTCTTCTGATAAAACATATTCGGCAAAGTTTCTGCAACCGAAGAAACAACCATTGAAATGGGAAGTGTTCGAAGGAAATGCGAGAACTAAAAAACTAGCTTCACAGTTGGTTGATCAGTATGCACAGGATATTTTCAGCGGCAGCAATGCGCAAGGCATGGCGATGGTGGTGATTGATAATAATCAGACGGTTTACCGCAGTTTCGGTGAAACCCGTCCGGGAAGCGGCATCCGTCCGAAGCCTGATTCAATCATTCGTATTGCCTCGCTAACTAAGTTGATGACCAGTGAAATTATGATCAAGATTGAAGAGGATGAGGTTTTGCGCTCCACCGATCCATTGCAGGATTATAGTTATTATGGCGTGAAAGTGCCTCTGTACAGCCCTCTTCAACCTATCCGGTTATTCCACCTGGCAAGCCATACCAGTGGTTTACCTCGTGAGCAGCCGGGAGGTAGATGGGGGCGTCCTGTTTTTGTCTGGCCTACACAAGCCAACCGCTGGACTTGGTTAAAGACAGCTCAATTAGACTCCGCACCAGGCACAACAGCATCTTATTCCAATCTGGCTTATGATTTATTGGCAGATGCGCTCTCTAAGGCTACAGGTAAGCCATACACCCGTTTGTTATACGATAAGATTACCGGCCCTTATTACATGAAAGACACTACACTGACACCAAACCGTTCTCAGTGTGCTCGTTTGATGGAAAGTTATAAGCCGAGTCCGTGTCTTAATACGATTGCAGCAGCAGGCAGTGGTGGAATTTATTCAACGCCAAAAGATATGCAGCGCTGGATGCAGCAGTTTTTATCATCAGACAGTCAGTTACGTAAACAAACTGCGAGTCGCGAACAAGGTATTTATTTTAAGCGTTCCGCTTTGGCTTCAATTAAAGGGATGGATGTTGCCGGTCAGGCAGATGGTGTTGGCCTTGGGTGGGTTTACATGAATGGCCGTGGCGATGTACCGGGTATTTATCAGAAAACCGGCGGCGGCGGGGGGTTTAATACGTATATGGCAATGATCCCCGAACAAAATATCGGGGTGTTTGTGGTAATTACTCGTAAACAACGCAGCCAGTTCAGTAGCGTAACAACGGGGGTTAATCAACTGGTAACCGCATTGTCAAGGAATCACCATCAAGCTTGAGCCTTTTACGTCTTAAAATCGAGATGCTCAGGATAGGGTTTCTTAGCCAAAAACCCTATCCCTATGGTTCCCCGATTTCTAAAAACTACTGCCTCTTAAGGAGTAAGTAAATACTCACAATAAGAAACGATAAGCTTGGTAACAGTGCCGCCAAAACCGCTGGCATGTTGTACACCAAGCTCAGTGGGCCAAAGATCTCATTAAGTACATAAAATAGGAAGCCAAAGGTTATCCCTGTTACTATCCTCACTCCCATCGGCACGCTACGCAGTGGCCCGAAGATGAATGAGAGTGCCATCAACATCATGACTGCAACTGAAAGTGGGGCAAATATCTTTTTCCACATATTCAGTTGATAACGTCCTGATTCCTGCTCACTCTGCTTAAGGTATTTGATGTACTGATATAAGCCACTAATGGAAAGTGCTTCAGGCTCAAGTGCTACCACATTCAACTGTTCTGGCGTCAGGAGAATTTTCCAGTCAGCGGAAATACGTTGTGAGCCAGTGATTTTTTTGCTGTCTGTCAGATCAGATTCTTCCACCTGAGAAAGCTTCCACAGGTCGCTATCTTCATCATAAACCGCACTGGCTGCATACTTTACAGAGAGTAGTTTTTTATCATCACTAAAATGATAGATATTGACGCCTTTAATCTCTGTATCACTCACAATCCGCTGGATGTAGATAAAATCGTCCCCATCTTTCGCCCACATACCTTTAGTTGTTGAAACCAGAGAACCACCAAGCATCTTCTGAGCCCGGTAATTACGCGCCATCTGTTCACCTTGTGGCGCGACCCATTCACCAATAACCATTGTCAGGATCACCAACGGAATAGCCGTTTTCATCACTGAACCAGCAATTTGCATACGGGTAAATCCAGCAGCCTGCATGACCACCAACTCACTACGGGTTGCCAGCGTACCAAGCCCCAATAAAGCGCCAAGCAAAGCGGCCATAGGGAAAAATATCTGAATATCTTTCGGTACACTTAACAAAGCATAAAGACCCGCGGAAATAGTGGTATATTCCCCCTGCCCCACTTTTCTTAGCTGATCAACAAACTTAATAATGCCGGAAAGGGATACCAGCATAAACAGCGTCATCAGAATAGTCTGTAGAATAGTCCGCCCGATATAACGATCCAATACACCAAACATCAGGCTACTCCTCTGTCTTTGAAACGAGCCCGAATCCTACGCATCGGCAAGGTATCCCAAATGTTGAGAACCAACGCCAGCGTCAAATAAGCCCCGTTGACTAACCACATCCAGATAAGGGGGTCCAATTTACCTTTACTACCGTTAGAACGCAGGGAACTTTGTAGTAAGAAGAAAATGAGATACAGCAGCATCGCTGGCAACATGCTTAGTACCCGACCTTGACGCGGGTTTACCACACTCAAGGGTACAACCATCATGGCCATAATCAGTACCGAAAGCACCAGAGTCAGACGCCAATGGAACTCTGCGCGGGAATCTTTATCATCATCCTGCCATAACTGAACAATAGACTTCTGTTCAACTTTATTACTATCTACGATTGATGTCTGATGCCCAACAATTGCTTGATAATCACGGAATTCAGTGATCCTAAAATTACGCAACATGGCAGTACCTTCATAACGGGTGCCATGATTAAGGATAACTACCTGTTTGCCATCAGGCCGCTCCACCATATGACCACCATCAGAGATCACCACGGAAGGACGCTGGTTATCAACGGGACGAAGTTGAGCAAGGAATACGTTTTCAAATTTATTGCCGTGCACGTTGCCAATATAGAGCACCAAATTACCATCGTCGGAAGGTTTGAACCTCCCTTCCATGATCGCCGCTAAACTTGGATTAGCTTTAGCATCAGCCACCACATGTTCTTGATATTTCGAGGACCACGGCATGAGCCAAATGACATTCACTGCCGCTAACGCGGAAGTTAACAACGCCAGAATAAGCGCCGAAACCACCAGCACACGCTTGCCTAAGCCACACGCATGCATAACAGTTATTTCACTTTCAGTATAGAGTTTACTGAAAGTCATCAATACCCCAAGAAACAGACTCAGGGGCAAAATCAACTGCGCCATTTCAGGCACACCTAATCCTAATAAGGATAAAACTAAGTTTGCCGGGACGTCCCCTTCCACTGCGGCACCCAAAACTTCTACTAACTTTTGACAGAAAAAGATGAGTAAAAGGATAAAAAGTATCGCAACTTGGCTTTTCAGGGTTTCCCGTACTAGATATCTAATGATGATCACGCTTATTACGCCTGTGAAAACTTGTCTTTTTGCAGGAAAATCGCTAACTTCATTGTATATATACCATTTATTATGTGCATCAGTTTGGCTTCCTCACTGCTAAAATGATATCGAAGCATTCCATATTCAGGTTCCCAATCAGAACATACTTATATAGTTAGCTAAACAATAACAAATAGTGGGTTTAGCTTAACATAAATAGTTAATTTTCTATGGGGTAGATTAATGCGGAACGCTATATTTTAGCGATAGCATCCGTCTTTGTCTTTAAGATTCAGGAGAACGCATGGAGTTTAGTGTAAAAAGCGGTAGCCCGGAGAAACAACGTAGTGCATGTATCATTGTCGGCGTTTTCGAACCTCGTCGCCTTTCCTCTATCGCTGAACAACTCGATAAAATAAGTGACGGTTACATCAGTGCATTGCTGCGTCGCGGTGAACTAGAAGGCAAAGTTGGTCAATCACTGCTGCTGCATCATGTTCCCAATGTGTTATCTGAGCGTATTCTGCTTATCGGCTGTGGTAAAGAGCGCGAATTGGATGAACGCCAGTATAAACAGATTATTCAGAAAACTATCAATACCCTCAATGAAACGGGTTCAATGGAAGCAGTTTGCTTCTTAACAGAACTGCATGTTAAAGGCCGCAATAATTATTGGAAGGTACGCCAAGCGGTGGAAACAGCGAAAGAGTCTCTCTATGTTTTCAACCAGCTAAAAAGTAATAAAAATGAGTTGCGCCGCCCACTGCGTAAGATGGTTTTCAATGTTCCGACCCGTCGGGAGCTAACCAGCGGTGAACGTGCAATCCAACACGGCCTTGCCATTGCTGCCGGTATCAAAGCGACCAAAGATCTTGGTAATATGCCACCCAATATCTGTAATGCAGCTTATCTGGCTTCTCAGGCACGCCAGCTCGCAGATTCTGCCAATAGCCATATTACAACAAAAGTGATTGGTGAAGAGCAGATGAAAGAGCTAGGCATGCATGCCTATCTGGCGGTTGGTCAAGGCTCTCAGAATGAATCTCTGATGTCAGTCATGGAATATAAAGGCAGTTCTGATAAAAATGCCAAACCCATCATTCTGGTTGGCAAGGGCCTGACTTTTGACTCCGGCGGTATTTCAATCAAATCTGCTGGCGGCATGGATGAGATGAAATATGATATGTGTGGAGCGGCAACGGTTTATGGCGTAATGCGTGTGGTTTCTGAGCTACAATTACCACTCAATGTCATCGGCGTCATGGCAGGCTGCGAGAATATGCCAGGGGGTCGCGCTTACCGACCTGGAGATATTTTAACCACCCTATCTGGTCAGACTGTCGAAGTACTCAACACCGATGCCGAAGGCCGTCTGGTTCTGTGCGATGCGTTAACTTACGTTGAACGTTTTGATCCAGAATTGGTCATTGATATCGCTACACTAACCGGGGCTTGCATAACGGCGCTTGGTAACCATTACAGTGGATTGTTATCCAACCATAATCCACTGGCCCATGAGTTACTCAATGCCTCAGAACAATCCGGTGATCGCGCATGGCGTCTGCCAATGACTGACGAGTTCCTCGAGCAAATCGATTCTAACTTTGCCGATCTGGCGAATACCGGCGGCAGTGCGGGTGGTGCGATTACCGCAGCCTGTTTCCTGTCTCGCTTCGCAACAAAATATCACTGGGCGCATCTGGATATCGCGGGTACGGCCTGGCGTTCAGGTAAAGCAAAAGGCGCAACAGGTCGCCCGGTTGCACTGCTGTCACAATTCCTGTTAAATCGGGCAGGAAGTGCCGGTATCAATAACGACGATTGATTTGATTCCTCTCTTAGTTTATCAAAAGGGCATTTGACAATGCCCTTTCTCCGTAACAGAGACATTATGAAAAGTGCCACGTTTTATTTACTGGAACAGCCACCACCTCAGGCAGATTTGCAAGCTCACGAATGGCTGGCATGTCAATTTGCGGCCGACCAATGGCGAGCAGGAAAACGGGTGCTAATTGCCTGTGAAAACCAGCTACAGGCAGAAAAGTTAGATGAAGCCTTATGGCAACGGGAGCCTCATCAGTTCGTCCCACATAATCTTGCTGGTGAAGGGCCAAGATATGGCGCGCCGGTTGAGTTATGTTGGCCGCAAAAACGGGGAAATGCCCCTCGTGATATCTTAATAAATCTGTTGCCGCAATTTGCAGACTTTGCCACCGCTTTCCATGAAGTGATAGACTTCGTTCCTATAGATGAAAATTTGAAACAGTTAGCGCGTGAACGATATAAATCATATCGCAGCGTCGGCTTTAATTTGACCACGGCAACGCCGCCAACATACTAAGTATCAAGATAAAATGGAAAAAACACCCGCAACTCAAACGCAAGCCGAGCCATCTCTCGATAAAACGTACAATCCTAAAGAAATTGAACAGCCTCTTTATAACCATTGGGAGAAAAGTGGTTACTTCAAGCCGAACGGCGATACCAGCCGTGAGAGTTTCTGTATTGTTATCCCGCCGCCAAACGTGACCGGCAGCCTGCATATGGGCCACGCGTTTCAGCAAACCATTATGGATACCATGATCCGCTATCAGCGGATGCAGGGTAAAAATACGTTGTGGCAGTCCGGTACTGACCACGCAGGTATTGCCACTCAAATGGTGGTTGAGCGCAAGATCGCAGCAGAAGAAGGCAAAACCCGCCACGATTATGGCCGTGATGCGTTTATCGATAAGATCTGGCAGTGGAAAGCAGAATCCGGTGGCACGATTACCAATCAGATGCGTCGTCTGGGTAACTCCGTTGACTGGGAGCGCGAGCGTTTCACTATGGATGAAGGTCTGTCCAACGCCGTAAAAGAAGCCTTTGTCCGTCTGTATCAAGAGAATCTCATTTATCGGGGGAAACGGCTGGTTAACTGGGACCCGAAATTGCACACTGCAATTTCCGATCTGGAAGTTGAGAACCGTGAAGTGAAAGGTTCTATGTGGCATCTGCGTTATCCATTGGCCGATGGTGTCACGACCGCAGAAGGGAAAGATTATCTGATCGTTGCAACTACCCGGCCTGAAACGATGCTAGGCGATACCGGCGTAGCAGTTAACCCGGAAGATCCGCGTTACAAGGATTTAATCGGCAAAGAAATTATTCTGCCATTAGTTAACCGCCGCATTCCTATTGTCGGTGATGAACATGCGGATATGGAAAAAGGCACCGGTTGCGTAAAAATCACACCAGCCCATGACTTCAATGACTATGAAGTCGGTAAGCGCCATGCCCTGCCGATGATCAATATCATGACCCTTGATGGCAACATCCGTCATGCAGCCGAAGTTTTCGATACCAATGGCGAAATTTCTGATGTTTACAGCTCTGATATTCCGGTTGAATACCAAGGCATGGAACGTTTTGCGGCTCGTAAAGCGATGGTTGCTGAGTTCGAAAGACTGGGCCTATTGGTTGAAATTAAACCTCATGATCTGACTGTTCCTTATGGCGACCGCGGCGGTGTGGTTATTGAACCCATGCTGACTGATCAATGGTATGTCCGTACCGCGCCTCTGGCGAAAGTGGCTATCGAAGCCGTTGAAAATGGCGATATCCAGTTTGTACCTAAGCAGTATGAAAATATGTATTACTCCTGGATGCGTGATATTCAGGATTGGTGTATCTCTCGTCAATTATGGTGGGGCCACCGTATTCCGGCATGGTATGACGCCAACGGTAATGTTTATGTTGGTCGCAGTGAAGAAGAAGTCCGCCGTGAAAACAATCTGGGCGAAGACATCGCTTTAAACCAGGATGAAGATGTACTGGATACCTGGTTCTCTTCCGGTTTATGGACTTTCTCTACCCTTGGTTGGCCTGAACAAACCGAGGCGCTGAAAACTTTCCACCCAACCGATGTGTTGGTGAGCGGTTTTGATATCATCTTTTTCTGGATTGCTCGCATGATCATGATGACCATGCATTTCATCAAAGATGAAAATGGCAAACCTCAGGTTCCCTTTAAGACTGTCTACATGACCGGTCTTATCCGAGATGAAGAAGGCCAGAAGATGTCCAAATCCAAAGGGAATGTCATTGACCCACTGGACATGGTTGACGGTATTTCTCTGGAAGATCTGCTAGAAAAACGTACCGGCAATATGATGCAGCCACAGTTGGCCGAAAAAATCCGCAAACGTACCGAGAAGCAGTTCCCGGCAGGTATTGAAGCGCATGGTACCGATGCCCTACGCTTTACGTTAGCTGCGCTGGCCTCAACAGGTCGTGATATCAACTGGGATATGAAACGCCTGCAAGGCTACCGTAATTTCTGTAACAAATTGTGGAATGCCAGCCGCTTTGTTCTAATGAATACAGAAGGTCAGGATTGCGGCCAAAATGGCGGTGAAATGGCGCTATCACTGGCTGATCGTTGGATTCTGGCTGAATTTAACCAGACAGTAAAAGCTTACCGTGAAGCACTGGATACATATCGTTTTGATATGGCTGCCAATATTCTTTATGAATTCACCTGGAACCAGTTCTGTGACTGGTATCTGGAGCTTTCTAAACCGGCAATTAACAAAGGTTCAGAGGCAGAAGTTCGTGGCGCCCGTCATACTCTGATCGAGGTTCTGGAAGGATTATTGCGCCTGGCTCACCCAATTATTCCATTTATCACTGAAACCATCTGGCAACGGGTGAAAGTGGTTAAAGGAATTGAAGCAGATACCATTATGCTGCAACCATTCCCTGAATTTGATCTAACGAAAACTGATGAGTTGGCGCTGAACGATTTGGAATGGATTAAGGAAGCGATTATTGCAGTACGTAATATCCGTGCTGAAATGAATATCGCACCAGGCAAACCACTGGAAGTTTTGCTACGTAATGCCGATGCTGATGCACAACGTCGTGTAGCGGAAAACCTGAATTTCATTCAAGCAATGGGCCGATTATCTTCTGTCACGCTTCTCTCTGCGGGTGAAGAAGCGCCGATTTCTGTCACTAAACTGATTAATGGCGCAGAAGTATTAATTCCAATGGCTGGCTTAGTGGATAAAGAGGCCGAACTAAGCCGTTTGAATAAAGAGATTGAGAAACTGGATAAAGAGATTGGCAGCATTGAAGGCAAGCTGTCAAACGAAGGTTTCGTCAGCCGTGCGCCCGAAGCTGTTGTCGCCAAAGAGCGTGAACGTCTGGCAAGCTGCAATACATCAAAAGAGAAGCTGCTGGCTCAGAAAGAAACGATTGCCGCGTTGTAATCTTTTCAAAAAGTAAATTCTCACTAAAGCCACTGCAATTCATTGTCAGTGGCTTTTTAATTTAAATAGTAAACGATAAAATTAATAATAAGATGTAAATTGCATCTATTCTATATCAATACCATCAAGAATATTGAAAATAACCATACCTATTTCCTTAACATGAGTGAATATTAATTTTTAAATTTACATATCTTAAATGACAATATGATATAATTTTATTTTATATATAAATCATTATAGTTAGCATATTATAGAGAGAATAAAATCATATAAATACATTATTACAAGCAAAAAGGTAAACAATAATGCAATTTTAGTCTAATTTAATATTCAATTATTTATTATTATGAATAATTTATTTCATTAAGCACTATCAAGGTAGCAATAAATTAATTTACTCATTTATAACAACCCGGAGAAATAGAATGAGAACAATTCTTACCCTATTATTGGCAAGTACTCTCCAATTTGGCCTCGTACATTCCGCTAATGCAGAATCAACCCTTGATAAGATTAAATCCACCGGCACATTCAGAATAGCGACGGAAGGAGCTTATCCACCATTCACTTATCACGATGCCTCCGGTACTTTAACTGGCTTCGACGTCGACATTGGCCGTGAAATTGCACGCCGATTGAATGTCAAACCAACATTTATTGAGGGAAAATGGGACGGACTGATTGCCGGGTTAAATGCGGGACGTTCTGATGCGGTAATTAATCAAATTGCGATTACACCTGAGCGCAAGAAAAAATATGACTTCTCCATCCCCTATACCACATCGCAAGCGGTACTTATCATTAATAAAGATAACAATAACATAAGAAAATTCAGCGATTTACAAGGCAAAACCTCAGCACATACTCTAACCAACAACTTCGCTCAAATAGCCAGAGATAACGGCGCGGAAATTATCGGCACGAATGGATTTAGTCAGGAAATAGAATTGGTTAGTACCGGCAGAGCCGATGCCACTATTAATGATAACTTATCTTATCTGGACTATAAGAAGCACAAACCAAACGCACCAGTAAAAATTGTCGCAACTAGCCCCGATGCAGGGCAGACAGCCGTTTTACTTCGTCAGGGAGAGTCAGAACTAAAAATTGCTATTGATAAAGCAATAACTGACATCAAAGCCGATGGTACCTATCAGCGTATCTGGGCTAACTATTTTGGTGATAATCCTTCCGAATAAGTGAAAATATCTCCTTAATTCAGATATACAGTTCCCTGGAAGTTAACGAAAAATTTTCGTCCAAGGGACTTTATTATTAACCTTGTTGAATTAAGTAATTAGAAAATATTTTAACCAAATATTAGATATATTAATTTATATAAATCACTTTATATATCTAAAATGACAATATGATATAACTATATCTTATATATGTAAGTTGACAGCTTGCCATATGATATTTAAAAAAATTACTATAAATATATATACCCTATGGATTTCAAGATACATCGCGACGGCAAGGGAGCGAATCCTCGGGAGCATAGAAAACTATGTGACCGGGGTGAGTGAGTGCAGCCAACAAAGAGGCAACTTGAAAGATGACGGGTATAGTTATATTACACACAATAGGGAAAATATATGGAACCCTCCTGGTTCAATTTAGTACTCGATTCTTTTTGGCCCATGCTTTATGCGGGCTTTACTTTCACTATTCCACTAACCCTCATTACTTTTACTCTCGGTATCATACTGGGTTTTATCGTGGCGCTCATCCGGCTTTACGGGCCAAAACCGCTTATTGCCGTCGCCAAATTCTACGTCTGGTTGATCCGCGGTACGCCGTTGCTGGTACAACTGTTTCTTATTTTTTACGCCTTACCTAGCATCGGCATTACGTTAGGCGCATTCACCTCAGCGGTGATTGGTTTCACTTTGAATATTGGCGCCTATACCTCAGAGGTAATTCGCGCTACTTTATTGTCTGTACCAAAAGGGCAGTGGGAAGCGGCTTATTCTATCGGTATGAGCTGGACACAATCATTACGTCGGATCATTCTACCTCAAGCCGCAAGAATCGCGATTCCACCACTCTCAAACACATTTATTTCACTGGTGAAAGATACTTCACTAGCCTCAGTTATCACCGTACCGGAGCTTTTCCTTGCCGCACAACGTATTGCTGCGGTGACTTATCAACCTCTCATTCTTTATACTGAAGCGGCAATACTTTATCTGATAATCAGTTCAGTGTTGTCATCACTACAAGCCCGTCTGGAAAAGAAGTTTTCGCAAAAGAGTGACACACAGGAATTAAAAGATGATCCAACTCTCCGGCATTGAAAAAAGTTTTGACGGGCACAAGGTCCTGACAAAAATCGATCTCACCATTGAGGAAGGCAGCCTGACCGCACTGATTGGCCCATCCGGAAGTGGCAAAAGCACGCTATTACGCTGCATCAACTTATTAGAAATTCCCCAAGCCGGGAAACTACAAATCGGCAATGAAAGCATGACTTTCACCGGCAAAGGTCGGATTGCTCACAAGGATATACAACGGATTCGCCAACAAACCGGTATGGTATTCCAAAACTTCCAGCTTTTTCCTCACCTCACAGTCATTGAAAACATTATGGAAGGATTAATCTGGGTTCAGAAATGGTCACGTGAACAAGCTAAACAGCGAGCGCTTGAACTACTGGAAAAGGTTGACATGTCACATAAGGCCGATGTCTTTCCAACCACGCTATCCGGTGGTCAGCAACAGCGCGTAGCCATTGCCCGGGCACTGGCGCCTTCGCCCAAGGTGTTATTGTGCGACGAGCCAACTTCCGCGCTTGATCCAGAATTATCGCAGGAAGTTGTTACCGTATTGAAACAGTTGGCTAAAGAAGGAACCACGATGTTAATGGCTACCCATGATCTGCGTCTGGCAGCCAATCTTGCCCACGACGTCATATTTTTAGAATCCGGGGAAATTGTCGAATCGGGAACGTCGAAAACGATTTTCACCCGAGCCGTTAAGCAACGTACTGTGGAATTTGTTTCAACCTTAACCAATACTTTACCGGATTGGGAGATATAACCCACCGTTAAAATAACCTTGCCGTAATTGATCCAAGAATCAGTTAATGACCATCAAATAAATTTTTTAACAGTTTGGAGAAAGAAAATGAAAACGTTGTTCACCGCATTATTAGCGGGTGTTATTCAATTCGGCATTGCATATTCTGCACATGCAGAGTCTGGCCTTGATAATATTAAATCAACAGGGGTATTCAAAATCGCTACCGAAGGAACTTACCCGCCATTTACCTATCACGATGCCTCAGGAGCTTTAACTGGATTTGATATTGATATTGGCCGCGAAATCGCACGACGTCTGAATGTCAAAGCCGAGTTTACCGAAGGCAAATGGGATGGGCTTATTGCCGGGCTGGATGCTAAACGCTATGACGCGGTACTCAATCAGGTCGCTATTACGCCAGAACGCAAAAAGAAATATGACTTTTCCGCGCCGTATATCATATCTAAAGCCGTACTTATCACCCGGAAAAATAATGACAATATAAAAACGTTTAGCGATCTGAAAGGTAAAACCTCAAGCCATAGCTTAACCAGCAATTATGCCCGGTTGGCAAAACGTTTCGGTGCGGAAATCGTCCCAACCGAAGGATTTAATCAGGCAATTGATTTGGTTGCTACAGGTAGGGCTGATGCCACTATCAACGATAATCTGTCCTATCTTGATTTTAGGAAACACAAACCCAATGCACCGGTAAAAGTTGTCGCGTCTGAACCCAATGGCGATCCAGTCGGTGTGCTAATCCGTAAAGGCGAACCAGAACTACAAGCCGCTATCGATAAGGCACTAGCCGATATCAAAGCCGATGGCACCTATCTACGCATTTCCACTCAGTATTTCGGTACCGATGTTTCCAAATAAGAAAATAACCGCCTCTGCTTGCAAGAGGTGGTTATTTATCAATTAATTATTTCTCTTTTTACATTCAAAAAATTTCAATTATTATTAAATTAATATCCTCTCGTTAATAATTATTTTAAACATATATTCAAGATAGTTATTAATTAATTTTCATTTAATCACAATTAAATAACTAAAATAGTTATTTCAGTGTAAAAACATCATTTAATAAAAATAATCTCTTTCCTCTTTACCATTTTATCCCTATCTATTGAAATACTAATTCTCATACTGTCAATTTCAAAAATTACCATACTGTTCTGTTAAAGGTTTTATTCATTCCATAGTAAAGTCTCGGTTCGTTACTATTAAACCAGCCAACAGACTAAAACAGCATAAGGAGCTGCAATATGAGTCGTGACAATTCTGCAATTAACCGAAATACTCCATCTGTCAGCGTACGAGATAATCGAGGGTTGAATATCCGTACGCTGGAATATCTGCGTACTCAAACCGATGAAACCAATAGCGACGAATTGATCACTCGCTATGAATTTAATATTCAAGGATTTCAAGTAAAAAGCACAGACCCACGTAGATATAAAAATCAGAGTGGTTCAAACTTCACCCGTACCTTTAGTCTTGCTGGTAATACACTGCGTGAAGAAAGTATCGATGCCGGCCGAACAGTTACATTAAACGATATCGAAGGACGCCCAGTACTGACTATCAATGCAATTGGCGCTCGTCAGACCCATCACTATGAAGGTAATACCTTGCCCGGCCGCTTACTGGCTATTACCGAGTCAATACAAAAGAACGAGAAAACCACAGAGCGCTTTATTTGGGCAAGTAATACCGATGCAGAGAAAAACCAGAACCTAGCCGGGCAATGTATACGCCATTATGACACTGCGGGGCTGGTACAACTAGAAAGCCAATCCTTAACAGGATCGGTTTTATCGCAATCCCGTCAATTAATAGCCGACGATCAGGAAATTGATTGGCGCAGTGATGATGAAAATAGTTGGCGTACAAAACTGAATGACAACATATTCACTACTCAAAATAAAACTGATGCCATTGGTGCTCTGCTAACCCAAATCGATGCCAAAGGAAATATACAGCGGCTGGCCTATGATGTAGCAGGTCAATTGAAAGGTAGCTGGTTAACATTAAAAGGCCAATCCGAAAAAGTTATTGTGCAATCTATTACCTGGTCAGCAGCCGGACAGAAATTACGAGAAGAACATGGTAATGGCGTTATTACGGAATATACCTATGAACCAGAGACTCAACGATTAATTAACATTAAAACTCGCCGGACTAAAGATAGTACAAAACCACTACAGGATTTACGTTATGAATACGATCCGGTTGGCAATGTGATCAATATTCGTAATGATGCAGAAGCAACTCGATTCTGGCGTAATCAGAAAATAGTACCGGAAAATGCGTATACCTATGATTCTCTGTACCAACTCATCAAAGCAACCGGCCGCGAAATGGCTAACATTAGTCAGCAAGGAAGCCAGCTCCCTCCTTTAATTACCCCTCTTCCTACCGATGACAATACCTATACTAACTATACTCGCACTTATACCTACGACGATAGCGGCAACCTGACACAAATCCGGCATAGCGCTCCGGCAAGTAACAATAACTACACCACAGATATCACCATTTCAAACCGCAATAACCGTGGTGTCCTCAGTACCCTCACCAACGATCCCAATCTCGTTGATACATTCTTTGATGCAGGTGGTCATCAAACCAGTCTGTTATCAGGGCAATCCTTAAACTGGACACCACGGGGAGAACTACAACAAGTGAACCAAAGTGGTAACAGCGCGCGCGAATGGTACCGCTATGACAGTGATGGAATGCGGCTATTGAAAATAAATGAACAGCAAACACCCAATGCCACGCAACAACAACGAGTCACTTACCTGCCAGGGTTGGAATTACATACCACTCAAAGCGGCGCCAATATCACCGAAGACTTGCAAGTTATTGCTGTCGGACAAGCAGGAAGAGCACAAGTACGCGTTCTACACTGGGAAAAAGGCCAACCCACTGGCATAGATAACGATCAAGTCAGATACAGCTACGATAATCTTACACACAGCAGCGAATTAGAACTGGATATGCACGGGGAAATTATCAGTTGGGAAGAGTATTACCCCTATGGCGGCACCGCAATATGGGCGGCAAGAAATCAGGTTGAAGCTGGTTACAAAACCATTCGTTATTCAGGCAAAGAGCGTGATGCAACAGGACTGTACTATTACGGCTACCGTTATTATCAACCGTGGGCCGGTAGATGGTTAAGCGCTGACCCGGCTGGAACAGTAGATGGCCTGAATTTATACCGTATGGTAAGAAATAATCCAATGACTGGCATAGATGAAGATGGACGTATATTTAAAACCGTAGCAACAGGCGCATTAGGCGTTGGCGGTATAGCATACGAACTTTACAAACATAAAAATCAACAAGCTGAAAGACCTCAGATGCCATCTCCTGCTTCTGAATCCTATGGTGATCAACAAGTCAGCAAAATCACCCAAAAAGCGAGTGCTTTAAAAGCAAACTATGACCCGATGAAGCAGATGGCCCATAACATAGCGGGACGCAAAGAAGCCGCAGAACATCTCGCGCAGGGACAAGTCCCTGGCGCTCAAGCAATAAAAGAAGGGGCAAGTTTAGTCGCGGCTGCCGGAGAATTTGCCGCGGCTGGCAATATAGGTGAACTAAACAAAACTGAGCTAACAAAAGCCGCTGGCACCGACGCAATTAATAATTTTAGCCTCACCTTCGACGGTATAAAAAAGGTATTTAAGGCAGGTGCTGCTACTGCTACCGTCACCCCAGAAAAATTGGAAGAGCTGCAAAAAGCAACTGATGATTTAAAAGAGGTCGCAACAGATACGCTAATTACCGGGGCATCGCTGGGTGCGACGGTCGGCGCCACGCTGGATACAGCCGCCGCAGTCGTACCACACCCGGTAGCCAAAGTGGCGTTCAAAGGTCTGTCATTGGCGTGGAAAGTGACCGGCGTTGTTCACACCGCAGAAGAATTAAGCAATCTCGCAGAAAAACATAAGGATCTGGTTTCTAATGAGCTAGGGCAAGAACTAAAAAGGGAAATCACCGAGGCAAACCAAATTAGGAGGGGAACCATTCTTTCAAAAGTCAGAGAACACGGTTTGATAAAATAGTCTATTAAATGCAATAGTCCTTATTCGCCAAAGCAGATAAGGACTATTTTGTTTTGAATCACATGTATCAATCACGACCAGAGCTAATACAGGATTCTTAACATATTGATCATACTAATGAAGTCTACTCTCACCCTGCTCCGGCAAATCATCTTCATCTTGCTCATCAGGATCTTCGAAGTAAGTGCCCCAACCATCATAATTAATGCCAATTTTTTCAGCCAGATTCACCAACTGTTCAACCTGGGCATCAATCAATTCTGCATTCAATCCACACTCACTGATAACATCACAACACATCAGAATCGTACCATCTTCGACTTCCAATTCTTCCGCGTCAGTCACTTCATAACCCAGTTTAAAGGCTTCAAGCGCCGCCTTTTCCAACAGGCTAAAGTCCTCAGCGGAAAAGTGATGCTCAATGGCATAAAGTGCATCAGGATCACTACCATCTTCCAGTAATTCTTCAATAATAAGGCGCGTTTCTTCGCGTTGTTCTTCTAAGTCTCTTTGATTTGCCATACCAAATATCCTCAAGCAGTTGGCCGTCCCAACGCTCATTCTCCCACACCATAGACAGGCTAACCACTGTTTACATCAAAGAAATCTAATACGGAGTTGAAATTGCATTTTTATAGATATAGATTGAATTTAAATGCAAACAATAAATACGGAGACACCAAACAATGAATCCGTTCCACCAGCGTCATTTCCTAAGGTTACTTGATTTTTCCTCGGCAGAAATTCACGCCTTGTTAAAGCTAGCTGCTGAATTAAAATCGACTAAAAAATCTGGTACAGAAAAAGCCCTGTTAACAGGCAAAAACATCGTGCTGATTTTTGAAAAAGATTCCACCCGTACCCGCTGTTCATTTGAAGTGGCAGCTTACGATCAAGGAGCAAATATCACCTACCTCGGTTCCAGTGGCAACCAGATTGGTCATAAAGAATCGATCAAAGATACCGCTCGTATACTTGGTCGTATGTATGACGGTATTCAATATCGCGGCTATGCCCAGACAATCGTTGAATCGCTGGCAAAATATGCAGGTGTTCCAGTATGGAATGGACTAACAGACGAATTTCACCCTACTCAACTACTGGCCGATCTGCTAACTATTCAGGAACATCAACCAGAAAAACCATTGTCAGAAATCAAATTCTCCTACTTAGGGGATGCCCGTAACAATATGGGTAATACCATGCTAGAAGCCGCAGCACTAACGGGCATGGATGTTCGGTTGATCGCCCCTGAAAAGTACTGGCCCAATACCGTGCTGGTTACTGAATGTCAAAAACTGGCTGAAAAAACAGGAGGTAAAATTACTCTGACGGAAAATATCGCCGAAGGGGTTAAAAATACTGATTTTCTTTATACCGATGTCTGGGTTTCTATGGGCGAGCCAAAAGAAGTTTGGCAACAACGAATTAACCTCTTGAAACCTTATCAAGTGAATATGGATGTGGTGAACATGACAGGCAATCCACAGGTAAAATTCCTGCATTGTCTGCCAGCATTTCATGATGAAGAAACGATATTAGGCAAACAGCTCGCGGCTGAATTTAATATGTATGGCGGGCTGGAAGTTACCAATGAAGTTTTTGAATCAGAGCACAGTATTGTGTTTGATCAAGGAGAAAATCGTCTGCATACCATTAAAGCGGTAATGGTGGCAACATTAGCAAATGATCTTAAAATTTAATTAGTTGAGATATCGGCAGGATTATGTCTTTAAAGATATGATCCTGCCAATCTTATTTTTCTTCGGTCAAATAGTTGCTGTAAGATTTTTCACGAGTATAATGCGCCACAATTTGCCGGGAGAAATCATGAAAGACAGCGCTTATTTTTGTCATCAAGCACAACTGCCTGAAAGAGGGCAGCTAGCCGTCATTGTTTTCCCGTTGCTAAACCAATCATTTAACGCCCCTCAATGAGGGGCTTTTTTTTGCCCGGTAATCGATTCATGATCGCCACCCCGGATGTCAGCATTAGAGGAGAGTGAAAAATGGCTAATCCGTTATATCGCAAACATATCATCTCAATAAATGATCTGAGTCGCGAAGATCTGGAATTGGTGTTGCAGACTGCTGCTGCACTGAAAGCCAGACCACAACCTGAATTGCTGAAACCCAAGGTCATCGCTAGTTGTTTCTTCGAAGCTTCCACCCGTACTCGCCTCTCTTTTGAAACAGCAATCCATCGCCTTGGCGCTTCAGTTGTCGGTTTCTCAGACAGCAGCAACACCTCTCTAGGTAAGAAAGGTGAAACGCTAGCCGATACTATTTCCGTTATCAGCCAATATGTTGACGCCATCGTGATACGCCATCCACAGGAAGGCGCCCCACGTCTGGCTTCTGAGTTTTCCGGTCACACTCCGATTATCAATGCCGGTGACGGCGCTAACCAACATCCGACTCAGACCTTGCTAGATCTGTTCACGATTCAGGAAACTCAGCAACGGCTGGATAGTCTGAATATCGCGATGGTTGGTGATCTGAAATATGGCCGCACGGTCCATTCGCTATCACAAGCGCTAGCGAAATTTAATGGCAATCACTTTTATTTTATCGCCCCGGAAGCATTGGCAATGCCAAACCATATTCTTCATATGCTGAATGAAAAAGGTGCAACCTACAGCCAACACGCGAATATTGAAGAAGTATTACCGGAACTAGATATTCTTTATATGACTCGTGTACAGAAAGAACGCCTTGATCCATCCGAATATGCCAACGTAAAAGCACAATTTGTTCTACGCGCCTCCGATCTGCTCGGAGCGAAAGAGAACCTCAAAGTTCTGCATCCGTTGCCACGTATTGATGAAATTACTGTCGATGTAGATAAAACGCCCTATGCTTATTATTTCCAACAGGCAGAGAATGGTATTTATGCTCGTCAGGCTCTATTATCTTTAGTTTTAAATGAATGATTAAAATAGAGAAAGTACTTTTTTATCCACAAATATAATGGGTTATTATTTTCTTCTGGAATAGCGATTAATCAGTCTGTTTACCACCTTCGGTATCGAAAACAAACTCGATGTGGCGCCAAAATACGTCTTGACCATTCAGTGAGCAAGACAGCATCTCCGGGCAGTAAAGTACACACAAAAACCGTCACTTTTATCTGCATGCTGCCCGACTCCCTCCTTTTGACGACAAAGGAGGGAAAATAATCTAATGAAATAAAATTATAATTTTTTAATATTCACCTGAGAATATTATGATTAATTTCACAAAATCTCTGTAACAATAAAATAAACAATCGTCCCAATATAGTTGCCAATCACATATCCTACCGTTCCAATAACCATAATAGGCCCAACCAAGCCTATCCAACCTCGGCTAATCGCTAACGCTGCGGCAGTTGTTGGGCCACCAATATTTGCATTACATGCAAGTATAATTTCCTCAAGGTTAAATTTGAATAACTTACCAAAACCAAGAGTTAATAATAAGTTAATCATTACTATAATGAATACAAATAAAAACAACAAAGGCGCATTGCTAATAATAAGCCCTATTGAAGCAGGAATACCTATTACAACAAAGAATATATAAATTGCGTAAGTTCCCAATTCCTGACTGCCATTTAAATTATTAAAAGTTTTTTTGAATATCGAAACCACAGCAAAAGTTACGGTTGTTAAGATAAGATATTTATCTGATATCAAGCTAAAAAGCAATTCCTGATAAATATTCCCAGTCTGTCGTGAAATTGTTTTTATCCAAGTCGAGAATTGAAATGAAGTTGCTACAATAAAAATTGCCCATGCTAAAGATAACGCAATATCCTTTAAAGAGATATTTTTAGGTTGCCAATAAGATGCAGCAAGATATTTTGATTTATCTAAACTAGAATCATTCACCATAGCGTTAGAATAAGGACTTCCCCAAAACTTTCTTGCCAATGACCAACCCGCTAATGTTATTAATATTATGCAAAAGCAGACCATCATGAGATTATCAGCAACGATCGTGGATGCAGTCATATCTTGAGTGGGCTTCAATTTGGCAACCATTGCCGCAAAATTCACGCCCCCACCAGTATATGACGCGGCAATCATAGCGCTTATTTTATCCAGCTCCGGTATATAGTTTTTTAAAATTTTAAAAGCCAAGACTGCACCCACCATCGTCGCTATAGAAGAGAATAAGAACAGTATAAGTAGTCTCCAACTTTCTTTAATAATGCTATGTAAATTAATTTTAAATAATAATAAAGGTATCGCCAACGGAACAATATATTGCCAAACTGCATCGTATACTACTGATTGAGTAGGAATTATTTTTAAATTGGATGCTAAGAGGGCAATAATTAATGCTATCACCGCACCAGGTACTTTCGATGCCCACCTATATTTTTGTTCCATTATAATCGCTAACGTAGCTGCAATCATTACAAAAGCCCAAAGGGCTAAGATATTATCAGGGTTAATTAATGTATTATTCATTATTTCTTCCTAACATGTGCCAAGTTAATATTATAGAATTCACATTCTCTATTTAAAATAACCTTACCATAGATTGATTTATTATAACTATTATAAAACAACAGAGCCAGATTACCATAACCATAATACCACCATTTAGTCGGAAAATGAGTAAAACCAGCTAGATCGGTTCATTATATAATAAAGCGATCAACGCTATAAGGTAGTCGACATATTTTTACCAGATTTACGTATTAAAGTAACTGTATAAAATAAACTACTCATTTTATTAAATCCTCATAAACAACCTTTTATCTGATGTAACAATTCATTTTTCAACAATAATTTTCTCATCACATGTAATTTAATAAACCTGTTTACTCTAAGATTAAAAATTTGATTATTGCTTCAATCTATACATTATTAAAACAATGTCTAAAAGTTCATAAAAATAGTAAGAAATGCATTTTCCATTTTATTATTTAAATAAACATTTAAAAATTTCATTCTTCATTTTATTTGATTAAATAATATTGTTAATAATGATTTATTACAATAAACATATTAATTTAAAACTAAATTTCTGACATAAATAATCTATTAACCCTTATATTCCCAACAAACATTAATTAAATCAATTTTTGAATCAATCTATTTTAACCATTGGTTTTAAGATATTAAAATACCTTTTAATTTAAAAACAGTAGCTTTCAATAAGATAAACAATTCAAACAAAATAGCCAAAATAAATAAATTCAACATAGTGCCCTTATAACAATGACGGCTAAAGCTAAGTATATGGAATAACAACAGTAAGATAATATTGATTTGTCTACGTCTTATCTGGATAAACAGGGTGACACCGCCTAAAATGGAAGTCGTGTCGATTCTTAACAATATCTCTGGAGGATGAATACAGAAAGTTGTCACTAAAATGTATTCATACAAAACACGATGACCCAAGATCATAAACTACAAGTCGAAGCTATTAGATGCGGTACGGTGATTGACCATATCCCGGCTCAGGTCGGCTTCAAACTACTCTCCCTGTTTAAACTAACTGAAACCGATCAACGCATTACCATCGGCCTGAACTTGCCTTCCAATCGACTAGGTAAAAAAGATATCATTAAAATCGAAAATACATTCCTGACAGAACAACAAGCTAACCAACTTGCTATGTATGCGCCGAACGCAACGGTGAACTGTATTGAAGACTACGAAGTTGTGAAGAAACTTCCCATTAACTTGCCTGAGCGTATCGATAGCGTATTAGTCTGCCCTAACAGCAACTGCATCAGCCACAATGAGCCAGTAGAAAGCAGTTTTCGAGTCAAAGTGACAGCGGAAGATGTGGTGCTAACCTGCAAATACTGCGAGAAAGAGTTCGACCGCGATGTGGTGATACGCAACGATTGAACGATCTATGTCAGTTGCTGAGGTAGAAGCGGACACTATAATAGTACCTTCAATGAAATATTCACTTAGTTATCACATTAACAGGAGAACCTATGTCATACGAGATTAATACTAATAAAGCCCCTGCTGCAATTGGTCCCTATGTTCAGGGTGTTGATCTTGGCAATATGGTCATCACTTCCGGCCAGATCCCAGTCAATCCAGAAACAGGTGATGTCGCAGAAGATATCGCCGCTCAAGCTCGTCAATCACTGGAAAATGTTAAAGCTATCGTTGAGAAAGCAGGTCTCACTGTCGGTGACATTGTTAAAACAACTGTCTTCGTTAAAGACCTGAATGACTTCGGTACCGTTAACGCAACTTATGAAGCATTCTTCAAAGAACACAATGCGTCTTTCCCGGCCCGTTCTTGTGTTGAAGTAGCCCGCCTGCCAAAAGACGTTAAAATCGAAATCGAAGCTATCGCGATTCGTAAATAATCCCTGCCCTGTTTTCTACAACCCCTTGGTTAGTTACTGACCAAAGGGTTGTACCTCTCACTGGACCTTAAATATAAGTCTTCATTCTTTGTTTCAGATCAAATGAGAACGTGATTATCTCACTTCAAGTTACTATATATCGTGCTTAAATATGGAAATAAAACTATATATAGCGACATCTATCTTTAAGCTGAATATCAAAACGAGAATCGTTTGCACTTTTAAGCAACATTCTCAAGGAGCCATATTGTGAAAACTGTTGTGATAAAACGGGATGGTCGACAGGTACCATTTGATGAAACACGCATCAAAGATGCCATAAAACGGGCCGCTTCTGCCGTTGGCGTGACGGATGATGAGTATTGTATCCAAGTTGCATCCACAGTAACGCAATTAATCGCTGACTACAGGCAAGTTAATGCACAAGATATTCAGAATGCAGTAGAAAATCAGTTAATGGCTGGCAGATATAAGCACCTTGCCCGTCTTTATATCGAATATCGTCACAATAGGGATATTACCCGAGAGTTACATAGCCGACTTAATCAAGAAATCCGTGGTTTAATTGAACAGAGTAACGTTTCCCTGCTCAATGAGAACGCCAATAAAGATAGTAAAGTGATTCCCACTCAACGGGATCTGTTGGCCGGGATTGTTGCTAAAAGTTATGCCAAACAACATATTCTGCCGCGCAATGTGGTATTGGCTCACGAAAGAGGCGAAATACACTACCATGATCTCGATTATTCCCCCTTTTTCCCAATGTTTAACTGTATGTTAATCGACCTAAAAGGCATGCTAATCAATGGTTTTAAAATGGGTAATACTGAAATAGAACCGCCAAAATCCATTTCAACCGCAACAGCGGTAACCGCTCAAATTATCGCTCAGGTTGCCAGCCATATTTATGGCGGTACCACCATCAATCGTATAGATGAAGTATTAGCCCCCTTCGTTAAAGCCAGCTATGACAAACACTTGGCGATTGCCGAAAAGTGGAATATCAGCGATAAAAAATCCTATGCCGAAGCACGAACAGAAAAAGAGTGTTATGACGCTTTCCAATCACTGGAATATGAAGTTAATACACTGCATACCGCCAATGGGCAGACTCCTTTTGTCACTTTTGGCTTTGGTCTGGGTACGTCAAAAGAATCCCGCTTAATTCAGCAATCTATTCTGCGTAACCGCATTGCTGGTTTGGGTAAGAATCACAAAACAGCGGTATTCCCCAAACTGGTATTTGCTATCCGTGATGGCCTGAATCACAAACTCGGTGATCCTAACTACGATATCAAGCAACTGGCTCTCAAATGTGCCAGTAAGCGTATGTACCCAGATATTCTTAACTATGATCAAGTGGTTAAGGTCACAGGCTCCTTTAAAACCCCGATGGGTTGTCGCAGTTTCCTCGGTGTTTATGAGGAAAAGGGTGAACAAATTCATGAAGGACGCAATAACTTAGGGGTTATCAGTTTGAACCTGCCTCGGATAGCTATCGAAGCCAAAGGCGATGAAAAACATTTCTGGCAATTACTGGACAAACGGCTGGCACTGGCGAAGCAAGCATTGATGACCCGTATTACCCGCCTGGAAGGCATTAAAGCACGAGTTGCGCCAATCCTTTATATAGAAGGCGCCTGCGGGGTTCGCTTGAAAGCCGATGATAATATCGCTGAAATCTTTAAACATGGTCGGGCTTCTATCTCTCTGGGCTATATTGGTATTCATGAAACC
This sequence comes from Photorhabdus hindustanensis, assembly GCF_002968995.1. Taxonomy (NCBI): domain Bacteria; kingdom Pseudomonadati; phylum Pseudomonadota; class Gammaproteobacteria; order Enterobacterales; family Morganellaceae; genus Photorhabdus; species Photorhabdus hindustanensis. The sequence continues at coordinate 134,087 of NZ_PUWT01000008.1, read as the reverse complement.
ATTAACGCATTGTATGGCAATCAGGTTCATCTATTTGATGATCAACAATTACGTGTAAAAGCGCTCTCAATTGTTGATCATCTGCGAAAAGCCACTGATCAATGGAAAAAAGAGACAGGTTATGGTTTCAGTTTATACAGCACTCCAAGCGAAAATCTATGTGACCGTTTCTGCCGCCTTGATGCCGCTGAGTTTGGTGTGATTAAAGGGGTGACAGATAAAGGCTATTACACCAACAGTTTCCATCTCGACGTTGAAAAGCAGGTCAATCCTTATGACAAATTGGATTTTGAAGCTCCTTATCCACCACTAACAAACGGCGGTTTTATCTGCTACGGCGAATATCCTAATCTGCAACATAATCTGAAAGCACTGGAAGATGTATGGGATTACAGCTACTCACGTGTCCCTTATTACGGTACCAATACCCCTATCGACGAGTGCTATGAGTGTGGATTCACCGGTGAATTCTCCTGTACCAGTAAAGGGTTTACCTGCCCACGTTGTGGCAATCATGAACCTTCCAGAGTATCAGTCATCCGCCGCGTCTGTGGTTATCTGGGAAGCCCCGATGCCCGCCCATTCAATGCTGGCAAACAGGAAGAGGTGAAACGCAGAGTAAAACATCTGGCAAATGGGCAATTAGGCTAATGAAGGCAGGCTGACAAAGTGAATTATCACCAATACTACCCTGTTGATGTGGTTAACGGCCCCGGAACCCGCTGCACACTGTTTGTCACCGGGTGCGAACATCAATGCCCCGGTTGTTATAACAAAAGTACCTGGCGAGTGAACTCCGGCCAGCCATTTACGCAGGAAATGGAAGACCGTGTAATTTTTGATTTACAAGACAAACGCATTAAACGACAAGGGCTATCTTTATCTGGCGGAGATCCCCTACATCCACACAATGCACTCGCGATCCTGAAATTGGTAAAACGGGTTAAAACAGAGTGCCCAGACAAGGACATTTGGCTTTGGACAGGTTATCTGCTAAAGGAACTTAGCGAAATTCAACGGGAAATTGTCAGCTATATTAATGTGCTAGTGGATGGCAAATTTATACAAGATCTTTATGAACCCGGTTTACTATGGCGTGGTAGCCGCAACCAGATTATTTATAGATTAAGATAATTTTATCGCTGCCAGCAGATTTTCTTACCAAATCCAAGCGTATTATCAGTCATCTTTATTTCATTGAGATTCAATTGCCAAATAGGTGTTTTAGCAGCAATTGCCACAGGAAAACGGCGGCAATAACGTGCTCTGGCCGCTTTATCTTGTTCACCTTCAAGACGAATGACTTCCCCTTTGAATTGAATACCCTTTATCTGTGCAATATTTCGAATCTGCCCAGCAATGGTACCTGCAACCTGCGGGTTTACCTGCATCATTTCACCGTGGCGAGTATGCAGTTCAGTCATAAACCAGAAAGCGATCTCATCGGCATTGAAAACATAGAAGCAATTTGCACACCAAATATCATCACCGGTTGCTGTACAAAGCGTTAGGACATGCTGTCTTGCGAGGTATCTATGGATAATCTGAAAGTTTTCAGGAGCGTTCACACTCTCTCCAATAGCAGGATTATATCTGCCTGGAAGCCCAGAACCACGCCGGGATAAACATCATCCTACGGCGTGTTCTGACATCTCCTGACAGGGCCAGGGTTCAGTATGTTCTACTATAAATTAGTTATAGATTTCAGCAACACCTGATAATTGATTCTTACCGCCAGCAGAGATAATGCGGAAAGAAGATGCCCCTGCTTTGTCAGCTTTTTTGGACAACTCGGCACTTAGGGTTTCCAAAGTATCAGCCCCCGTGACAGAAACTACGCCAACTTTAGAAGAGGAAGCAGTTTGAACTTCTGTTGCCGCCATACTACCAAAAGAGATAGCACTTAAAGCTAAAGCAGCAGCGATATATTTTACGTTTTTCATACTATGATCCTTGATCAATTTTTAGTTGAATGAGTTACTCTCTGTGATGTGGATCATAGTATGCTCTAAAGGCCGGAATAAAAATTAGCAATTATTGCTATTCTATTTCAATTTTTTTGAATAAATAATGCGACGTATAGCAAATTGATATGTAACGGGTCTTATAAAACTGTTATATTATAATAACTTAAACTAAATTATTCAGAAAAATGATATAGAAAAGCGTTCGAGTAAAATATAAATATCAAAAATAGAAAATTCAGAAAAAAATTATATGGCCGAAAATCAATGGGTTCTTTACTTACTGAAAACAAAATCTGGCATGCTTTACACCGGGATAACGACAAATATTCATCGCCGTTTTGCACAACATGAAAACGGGAAAGGGGCAAAATCACTGAGAGGGAAAGGACCGTTACAGCTGGTTTTCAGCAGTCATGCCGGAGACCGCTCCAGTGCCTCACGGCTGGAATATCAAGTAAAACAATTAAGTAAACAGCAAAAAGAGAGGCTGGTTATTTGCCAGCCCGTCTGTATATCAGAATATTTAGCATCAATTAGAAACGGCCAAAGTGTGGGGAATAAGTAACCAGTCCCTGATGGTCAGCCAAAAAACTATCAGCTAATTCATATACCTGAAAATAAGATTCATACGTTGGCCACTGGCAATACAATTGGTGCTCACTAGCAAGCGTAAAACCAAACCGGTGATAATAGTGTGGATCACCTAAAACAACGACGACGCCATAACCAAATTCATTCAGGCTATCCAAACCTTCATACACCAACTTTTCACCAATTCCCTGCCGACGATATTCTTCAGCAACCGCTAACGGCGCCAGACCAACCCATTGGTGATCTTCACCATTAATATCCACCGGACTAAAAGCCACGTAACCGATTACCTGGCCTTCGTCATCTGTGGCAACCACGCCTAACGTCAATAGTCCATCTTCCCGCAATCGTTGAACCAATTCCGCTTCCGACGAGGTATCAAAAGATTTCCGTAATAACCGATCTATTCCCGCAGCATCTACCGGAATTTCTACCCTGATCAACATGATAATCGCGCCAGATCGTGCTGATCCGCGCCCTCCGGCAAACTCGTTTTTACACACTCAGCCAATTGCAACAAACCTGCACAGAAAACAGTAAGCATGAATTTCAACGCTATCGCATCTACCAAATTTTTAACACACAACCCTAATTCTGTACGGATAATTATCAGAATCAGATCATTGGCTTCGTCGCTGAAACTAACCTCTTCCTGCTTATACTGGTTGACAACTAAATGACTAGCGCAGACAGTAGTAAACCAGCACAGAGTAAGATTGTGGATTTTTCCTAACACAGCTCAGACTCCTTACTTGATAAAGTAACGTAGCTATTTAGCCAAAATATATCGGCATTCCCCGATCCTACATCAAGAATCCAACACAGACCTAACTGTAAATATTACCTTTTAATTATTGTGGCAATATCTGACTATAAACTGCGCTAAATCAAAACATCTCATCACTCATTCAATTACAATAACTAATCATTTATTGTTTTATTCCGGTATTTTATATGGAGTAACTTTGTCCTACTAAAAATTTATTTGCGTGAAAAGTTATACAGATAACGAAACAGATACTCATTTATATTTGTCTGAAATATGATATCGAAGCCCGTTATCCCTCAATCTGAGGATGAAATAAAATATCGTATAAACATACAGTTATGGAAAAATTTGTAAACATAAGTTGCATACTAAAATTAAAATTTACACATACTGATTATAGCCGATGACAAACTTTTGGCTTAATGTATGGCTCCAGTCTATACGTATTTTGGAAGTTATTTAGAGAAATAATGTAAAAAAACACTCATAGACTTTATTAAGATTCTCTTCTGGATTGATTATCCTCGAGCTGAATTTTCACAAATGTATATAGTTTAGTCTTTATACAATAAATAGGAATGATGTATGGAAGGCCAAGATATTTATTCAAAATTCATTGGTAAGAGGATAAAACTATGGATGGATGAGCGTTTCCCGCTGCAAAATGCGCCGCTTTTCTTTCTCTTTTATATCATCAGCTATTCCGTAGCTTTTTATTCAATAAGGGAAAAACCCGTTTTATCATGGGAAATCCTGCTCGGTTGCCTGATGTCCTTCTCCTATTTTTTACTATTACGGATATTCGACGAGCATAAGGATTATCAACTGGATTGTGAACATCACCCACAGAGGATTTTACAACGCGGTATTATTACGCTGAAAAATCTACGGGCGCTTGGTATCTGTTGTATCGCATTACAATTAGGTGGAAGTCTATTCTTTGATCGGGGAATTGGTTCAGTTACTTTTGCCTGGTTATTGGTCTTTATCTGGACCTGTCTTATGGGCAAAGAGTTCTTTATCGGTGATTGGTTAAACCAACACCTTACTTGGTATGCCATTTCCCATATGCTGGTAATGCCACTCATTATCTGGTGGTTGGGCAATATCGCCAGCCCTAATCTCACATTCACTTTCCCAATATGGGTCTTAATGGGGTTGTGCTTCTTCTCTGGATTCAGTTTTGAAATTACACGCAAGTGTAAAGGTCCAGATGAAGAGCGCCTGGAAATACCGACCTATTCATCTATTTTCGGCAGAAAAGGGGCTGTCGCTATTATCGCGGCATTACTCACCGTAATGTTGATATTACAGATTTGGCTAATCCGTATCACCACTGATGGTATAGCGTTATGGGCGTTAATTATCTTGGTCGTTTGTTATGCATTGTGTCTATGGCAATTAAGTAAATTCCTCCGTAACCCCACTATCCAAAATCGCAAACGCGATGAAGCTGTCGTGGGAATATTTATGGTGCTGGGTTACTCGGTTTGCACTGCCAGCATCTTAATAAAGCTTGGGTTTGCTTAGGTATTAAAGGAAATATAATTATGTTGCAAAAGAATATCCAATCATATGTAAGTGATGCATCAGATAATACCACTGATCACATAGAAAACTGTGCGCGAGGTTCTATTCTAGAATTGTCACGTGACATATTTAGCATCAAAAAACACCAAGGAGCATCTGCCGTCCGTACAGAAACAACTCAAGTAAAATTATTGCCCCGCCGCCACCTCTACACCTACACCGAAGAAGCGCGACAAAAACGTCTGGATTATTTGGCAAAACATACCGGGCATACATTGGAACACGTGGCAAATACCCATCTGGATGCGACCAAACTGGCAAAAACCATTGAAGGATTTATTGGTTCAATAGAAATCCCCGTGGGGATCGCCGGCCCTCTCTTGATAAAGGGACAATACGCTCAAGGGATATATTATGCTCCACTTGCTACCACAGAGGGCGCTTTAATTGCTTCGGTATCCCGTGGTTCTTCCGCCATTACGCAATCAGGAGGGACGACCGCGCGTGTACTTGGTCAACGCATGATACGAGCCCCGCGTTTTGAATTTCATAGCGTCTCGCATAGCATTATGTTCAGTGATTGGATCAAAGAACATATCAGCGAATTACGGTATGAAATAGGACGCCATTCCAAACATGCGCAATTGTTGGAAATAAATCCACATATCATCGGTCGCAGCGTCCATTTGCAATTTATCTACAATACCGCCGCCGCCGCGGGTCAAAACATGACCACCATTTGCACTTGGTACGCATGTCAATGGATCCAACAACAGTTAGCCAAAATGGCGTTTATACCACTACGTCACTTTATGATCGATGGTAATACATCTAGTGATAAAAAGGTGTCTTATCAACCTTTCATCGAAGGTCGTGGAACTCGTGTAGTGGCTGAGGTTTATTTAGATGCTGAATCCTGCCAGCAAATATTGCGAGTCACGCCACAACAACTTGTCACGGCTTATCATCATGTCTGCGAAGGCGCTATTGCCTCAGGGATGATCGGCATGAATATTAATGCGGCCAATGTGATTGCCGGGATGTTTACCGCTCTAGGGCAGGATATCGCCTGCGTACATGAATCGTCAGTCGCTCATCTGCACATGACATTAACTGCCGATAACCGCGTCTATTGCAGTATTACACTGCCTTCTCTGATCATCGGTACTATCGGTGGCGGAACTTATTTACCACACCAACGTGAATGTCTGAACATGTTGGGCTGCACCGATGAAAACGGCACCGCCCGTCTGGCGGAGATCATCGCCAGCTATTGTCTGGCCCTTGATATTTCAACACTATCAGCTATTGCTGCGGATGAGTTCGCTCAATCACATGAAAGACTTGGCCGCTATCGCCCTGTCACCACCAGCAATATTATTGCGCATACCCCACAGGACCTTGATCTCTCTTTCTTCCAGCAAGCAGATTTTAACCCTGTGTTACAAGGCGCCCATTTAACCACGATCAATCCTAAATTTTCTGGCGGTGATGAGCACAGCATGCTGACAAGTCTGAGCTCAAATTATGCGGAACGTTTAATTGGCTTATTTCCTTTTTCTATGACGACATCCGCACAGAACAATTTACCCGTGATGCTGAAACTGAAACCTCTGGGGAGTGAGGTCGTCAATATGGTACTGGATATCGCCAAACACTGTTCTCCTGAGTTGTTTGCTGTTTTCCAGGACTTTGAACATCAGCTTGAATTTAATCAAAGCCATAGCCGTGAGCTGGCTATTATGAATCAGCAAGATCCACGGTTGATGCGTTATATTCCAATTATTTATGGTGTGATTGAAAACGAAGCAACCGGAACTTATGCCCTGATTGAAGAATTGCTCCACGATATGGTGTTAATGAACAACATTAATCTGGAAACACCTTGGGAGCAGCGCCACCTTGAAGCTGCCATCCGAGGAATAGCAGATATTCACGCTATCTGGTTGGGACGAGAAGAAGAGCTCACGTTGAAGTTCCCACAACTGCAAATTGCGAATGCCGATACGGTTTCACAGATGAAGCCCCTGTGGCAAAAACTGGGCAATTTTATTCACCAAACGTTCCCTGAGTTGTTTACCGTCGAAGAACGAGACGATTTCCAGTACTGGGTAAACAACACCGCAACTTGGTGGAAGGAAATCGAACAGATGCCAAGGACATTGATTCACGGTGATTTCAACCCACGCAATATTGCCTTCCGGCAACAGGAAACTGAGTTACGTTTATGCGCTTGGGATTGGGAGTTGTCTACTTTACATCTACCACAACGCGACCTGGCAGAACTTCTGGCCTTTAGCTTAGACCCACAAAGCGACGCGGATAAGGTGGCCTATTATATTGAACTACACCGGGTTGAACTTGAGCAAAAATCGGGGCTCTCTCTTGATCCAATAAATTGGCGTCGTGGCTATGAATTAGCACTGCGTGATTTATGGATGAGAAGAATTCCACTTTATATGATGGCCCACAATGTTGTTGGCTATCCATTTATGGAGCGCACAATGAAAACTCTCCGCTGGCTTATTTCATTAACACGGAATTAATAATCAACCGAATAAACTATTTAATTTTACTCTTCCTCTAAAATAAGGGTGCAGCAATAGCTTGTAATACATTCATATCTTATTGATCTATTCACGCCAACAATATTACGTGCAAATAAGACCATGATGTAAGCAAAGTATACTATTGCTGCATTGGTGGAATAATATGAAATATCTCTACACTCAAGATAACGCTATTGAATTGGCGGAACACTCCTTAGGTGGCAAAGCGGCTAATTTATTATGGCTTACGCAAAACGGTTTTCCTGTACCTAATTATTGGGTCATCAGCAGCGAGGTACTAAATAGCCTGCTTATCAAAGATACATTTGCAAACAATATTATAGAACAGTTGGCTGCCGTACCACGTGATATCAGCCAGGAAAAACTCGATACTATTGCTGCGCCATTGCGTCAGTGGATACAGTCGATTCCACTGCCTACCGAATTAGAAGAAGAATTGGCTCTCTTATCGGAGAATCACCCAGATACATTTTTCGCTGTTCGCTCATCAGCCATTGGCGAGGACGCCGCCAATGCCTCTTTCGCCGGGCAGATGGACAGCTACCTATTTCAACGAGGTAAATCAGCGCTGGTCAATAGCTTACGCGCTGTGATGGCCTCAGCTTTTAACACACGTGCATTACAATATCGCCTACACAAACAGCTACCGATGGGCAATATAAGTAGTGCTGTAATCATTCAGAACATGGTTGCCGGTGAGGTTTCTGGTGTCATGTTTACTGCCCACCCAGTGACAGGCAGCAGGCAACACTGCCTCATCTCATCCGCCTGGGGCACCGGAGAAGGTGTGGTTTCCGGCGAATGCGATACCGACGAATTCTCAGTTCACCTCACTACACCTGAGATTGAACGCCATATCACACAAAAAGAGACAGCAAGTGTTTTCGATACCACCAATGGCAACGGTACAATAACAATACCCGTCGCAGAAGAAAAACAGTGGAAACCGACCTTACTCGATAATGAAATCTATGCATTACGAAATATTGGCAAAAAAATCGCGGCAGAACGGGGATGCCCACAAGATATCGAATGGACAATTCAAAACCATAAAATCTTTATTCTACAGACCCGGCCAATAACCCGATTGCCACGTCAGGATGATAAAAGCGAGCGCCATATTATCTTTGATAATTCCAATATTCAGGAATCTTATTGCGGCATAACAACACCACTGACCTTCTCTTTTGCTCGTGCCGGTTATGCCACCGTTTATGAACAGACAATACGTGCCTTAGGTTGCTCGGATAAACAAGTTAACCAGCATCGTTCCATGTTGGAGAACATGCTCGGTTTAATTAAAGGCAGGATCTATTACAACATCAACAATTGGTATAAAGGGCTATTATTACTCCCCTCTTTCCAAACCAATAAAAAAGATATGGAAAGAATGATGGGACTAGAAGACCCAGTTGATTTTGTTGAGGATAAAACGCTTTCACCAGGCGATAAAATAAAGAAACTGCCAAAAATGGGGTGGGCACTCCTGCGCCTGTTATATGCCTTTAGGACTATGGATCAACGGGTAGAACTATTTTTAGAACAGTTCAAATGGCATGACGCCGCCATAAAACAAACAGAACCGCATACTTGTAACAGCGGCCAACTAATCGAGAAACTGAAATATCTGGATGAACATCTGCTACGACGCTGGACGACGCCGATCCTGAACGACTTCTATGTAATGATGTTTAATGGACGGGTAAATCGGGAGCTAATTGCTGCCGATATTGAGAATTCATCTGCATTATTAGGTGATCTTCTCTCTGGGGATGAAGATATTGAAAGCACCCAACCGACCAAAGTGCTGTTAAAGATGTGCCAATATGCGCGCCAGCATCCTGAATTGTGCAACCTTCTGACCCACGGTGACGCCCGTACCCTGCTGACCCAAGTGCGCCAACTCGATGAATCATTCCACCAGCAATGCATCGACTATATTAAAAAATATGGCGATCGCACGATGGGTGAATTGAAGCTGGAAACCATCACGTTAAAACAAGATCCCAGCTTTCTATTTCTGATACTAAAAAACTACCTTGCTATCGATACTCTCACCCCAGAGACGTTATCCAGCCGGGAAAGAAAATTGCGCACTCAGGCCGAAAATACGGCATTTCAGCAAATACACGAGCGACTTGGCTCCAGACGTATGAACGCCTTCAAAAAGAATTTGCAGAAATTGCGTCAGGCAATACGCCACCGGGAAAATATGCGCTTCACCCGGACCCGTATGTTTGGGTTATATCGGGATATTTTCATACAACTTGGTCAAGCCTATGCACTAGAAGGCATTCTCGCTGAACCCCGCGATATTTTTTATCTCACGTTAGAGGAGATCTACAGCAGCTACGAAGGAACAGCAATACAAACCCAACTTAAGCCTTTAGTTGCTATCCGCAAGCAAGAATATGCCAGCTACGAAACCGAGGATGAACCCGCTCATCACCTTTTCATTAGAGGCTCACTGTATCAACAGCAAGATTACAGTTATCCCTATCGGGAAAAACAAGCCCCAACTGATAGCAATGTGCTACAAGGTATAGGTTGTTACCCAGGGCAGGTTGAAACAACTATCCGATTAATTAAAAACCCACAAGATGAAATGTCGCTGGCAGGTCAGATCCTGTGTACTGTGCGTACCGATCCCGGTTGGGCGCCATTATTCCCTACCGCCGGTGGGTTATTAATCGAACGCGGTTCGACTCTCTCACATTCCGCCGTTGTCGCCCGTGAACTGGGTATCCCCGCAATTGTTGGCATTCCTGCCGTCACACAAATTTTGCAAGATGGCGATCGAGTACGCATGGATGGCGCAACTGGAAGTGTTGTCCGCTTGCACGACACCACAACAGAAGAACAGGCATCAAGGAGTGAACATGTCTAATATCTTCATGGGAGAATGGTCTCCGGCCAATCCACTGCCTGAAGGTTTTCTTGACCTTCCGCCAATGATTTATCGCGATTGGCCACTCTGGTCTGGCGAAGACCGGGAAAAAGTGCAACAACAGTTCAGCCCGAAGAATTCCTGGTTTAATCACAGTAAAGCTTGGATTGGTTGTATTCCGGGGAAAGCCCGTCTTGTCGGCTTTTTAGTACCTCATATGGTTGATGGCCGCTCTGCCGCATTTTTCGGTTTTTGGGAAACCGATAATGACATAGCAAGCAACACTATGCTGTTTAACGCCCTGGAACAATGGGCCAAAGAAAATGGTGCGCGTAATCTCTACGGACCCATTAATTTCTCAACTTTTGGCGATTACCGCGTTCGACTTGATCATTTTGAGGTCCCTCCCTTTGAGCATGAGCCTTATAACCCCCCTTACTATCCTCTTTTGTTAAAAGAGTTAGGGTTTGATATCCGTTATCGCTATATCTCACTATTCGACGATACTCAGGCAATAGCAGGCAACTTTCAGCAAGCTCATCAACGCGCGCAAAAACTTCCTGATATTCAAGCAACATTATTGCCGTTAACACCGGAATTATGGATGCAAGAACAGGTTAAACTTTATTCTTTTATCGACTCAGTATTTGGCGAAAATTTCGCTTATACCACGCCATCTTGGTCCGCCTTTCAACAGCATTGTGGTGAGGAGTTTATTAAACCTTTTTGCCGTTATCCTGCGTCATTTCTGGCTAAAACCACCAACGGCGAAATTGCCGGGTTACTTCTGAGTCTATCAGTCCTACAAAAAGGTCAGCCCACTATCGGATTGTTGAAAACCGTAGCAGTTGCACCGCAATACCGAGGCAGCCGGCTGTACAACACGCTGTATTACTCATTTGAACAGAGCTCCAGGCGTATTCATCCTCGTCTGGGAGGCGCTCTGATGCGTGAAGATAATACATCGCTCAAGACCGCAGGACGGCTTTTTAATACACCGGCTTCCACCAAGCATCAATATGCGCTTTATTACAGGAGGATCGCATGACAAATATTTGTCAACCAATTGTCAATGCAGCCCAAAAACACCCTGAGCATTTAGCCCTGCAAGTGCCACATTCATTGGAGCACAGTAGCGGCTTAAGCTTTCAGGCGTTTTTTTTCTCATGCCTCCCATTTCCAGCGTCTATTAACCCAAGCCGGCTTCGTCGCTGGCGATCGCTTGTTGGTGATTATTCAACCAGGCTTAGTCCTTTATCCATTGCTTATCGCCATTCTGGGGCTAGGGCTCGTTCCAGTTATGCTTGAACGCGGGCTTTCCAAAAAGCAACTGAGAGAGATACTGCGCCGCAGTAAATTATCAGCGGTGATCACCCAACCTACGTTAGGAAAATTCTGGTTTTTGATCCCTGAACTGTGGCGACTGCGACGTTTTGTCATCGGCCAACGTATCTGGGGCATGAAAGCACTGGAAACACCCAGTCAACATCTACCTCTGAATAGCTTTATCTGCCGAGACTTACCGCCAGATACAACCGGATTAATTACCTTTACCTCAGGTTCCACCGGCATACCCAAAGGCGCAAACCGCACTCATGACAGCCTGCTAGCACAACTCTATGCCATAACAGCGCTTTTTCCTGAGGGAAAAAGTGAGATTGACCTACACAGTTTCCCCGTTATGGTGCTGCACTCATTGTGCTGCGGCAACAGCAGTATTCTGCCTGATTTTGACTTTGCCCATCCGGCAACCGTCGATCCGCAGAAGATCGCCAGACAAGTGCAAGACAAAGGTATTACATGCCTCAGCGGCGCTCCCGCCTATATGAGCAAAATTACCGGTTATGCTAAGAGCAAAGGGTTGTCATTCCCCAACGTGCGAACAATCATTGTAGGTGGTGCGCCTGCCAACAAGGCTCTGCTTGAAAACTGCCTGACCGTCTTTCCACATGCTCGGCATTTAGTGGTCTATGGTTCCACCGAGGTTGAACCGATCAGTACCGTCGAAATGACGACTCAATTAAACCACTGGACAACTCATGATGGTTATCTGGTCGGAAAACCGGTGACACAAGCAGAAATATGTATCCGGGAAATAACGGCTAATCCCCAAAAAATTACCCCGCTGCCCGCCAGTAATGTGGGTGAAATCTTGGTTGCCGGGCCTCATGTGCTCAAAGACTATATTGATAATCCTCAAGCAACGAAAGAAAACAAACTCCCACGTAAACAGGGAGGCATTTGGCACTGTACCGGTGACGTTGGCTATCTGGACACCACAGGACAGCTCTGGCTACTTGGACGGGTAAAAGACAAAGTGGTGTTAGATGATGGTCGTATCATTCATCCCTACATACTGGAAAAAAGGATCAATGAACTACCAGAGGTTACTCAAAGCGCGTTTGTGCTACATCCTTTAGGCGGAGCCGCTCTGATACTGGAAAGCGCCACTCTACCGACAGGTTTACCCGCTATTTTAGACCAGTTGGCGCTCACGCTAGTTACCCGTATTTATTATGTGAATTCTATTCCGGTCGATATTCGTCATAACAGCAAAATAAACCGCATTGCGCTGACAAATATGCTCAGAAAAGGCCAATTGTCCTCCGTTCCATACAAGGAAAAATAAGGAAAAGTTATGAACAATAATCATTTTATTATCCAGTTAAACAGAGCGGACTATATTACTATTGGTGGGGCGGTATTTAGCGCTCTTGCCGTGGCAGCCGCATTACAACATTGGTATTACTTAGCCATTGCGTTTTTATATCTTGCCATGCTTGGCGACGCGCTCGATGGCATGCTAGCCAGAAACTTAAATATTACGCGCCCATTTGGTCGTTATCTTGATGGATTTATGGATCAACTTATTTACTTGATCTCTCCAGCCATTATTCTCTACCTTTCCGGTTATCAATCTTGGTATTCCCTGTTTATTATCTTAATGATCATTAGTGGTTGCCTGCGATTATCTGTATTTAATGAAGTCGGGAATATTAAGAATGAAAACCAACTCTCCTATCTCGGTATGCCCGTATTCTGGAGCTTATTTATTATCAGTGGTTACGCTTTGGTAAGCTTAGTCGTCGAGCCGTGGTTAAGCCATCTCTTACTGACATTAGCGCTCTTTACATTCAGTATCGCTATGTTATGGGATCGCCCGTTTTATAAATTCAAGAGTCTCAATACTATCATCAGTACAACACTTGCAGGGTTTGTTTTATTTACCGGTCTTCATTTCTGGAGTCTTTATGCTCAATAGTTTTTATCATGGATGGATTTTAATGATCCCCGTCATCCTTGGTGGTTGTTTACATATGGTGATTGTGACGAAAAACTATTTTGCCCGCTGGGCTATTCCAATACATCAACGTTATTTCGGTCGCAACAAGACCTGGCGCGGTTTTATTGTTGTACCCATTATTACCGCGCTATTTTCGCTATTGTGGTTAGTTCCCGGCACCGGAACACAGGACACTGTTATTCCTCAGACTATTTCCTCCTGCTTATTTGCTGGTTTTCTGGCGGGTTTCGGCTATGTTCTTTTCGAACTGCCAAACTCTTGGCTAAAAAGGAGACTCGGCGCACCTCCGGGAAAACACCCGAAACAAAATAAGCGATTGTTTATTTTATTCGATCAACTTGATTCTGCTATTGGCGTCACAATAGCCTATTTTATTTATCTTAATCTTACTTATGTCGATGCATTTTCTGTTTTCTTCTGTTTTTTAATCAGCGCCTTTGTCGTTAAAAATATATTGTTTTTGCTTTCGCTGAAAAAAACGAGATTTTAAGCGAAGAAATCAGATAGAAATATTGCAGGAAAATGGCTTCCTTTAACGGAAGCCTCTTAGAACAAGCAGATCTTAAGTATCACCACCAACGGAACACACATTCTGTAGTATTACTTCGCAGTTAAAGATAACTCAACACCACATGCAGCAGCATAACGTTTAAGTGTGTGCCAACTAGCTTTCGTTACATTCTTCTCAATACGGGTAACCGCAGACGGATTAATTCCCATCCGTTTAGCTATATCTATTTTCTTTAGACCCGCCTTTTCCCGCCACTCAGTGAGTTGCTCCAGCAGCTCATATTCTTCTGTAGCCTCAACATAAGCTTGTATAGCTTCCGGTGTATTAAGAAGACGCTTTCTCACTTCTGAATGTGAGATAGGAGTTACTTTAGCCATATGTCATATCCTCCAATCGTTTTTCCATCTCATATCGGTGAAATTGACCGTTCTTGGCAGCACACCGAAACTATTATTGGTTCTGTTATATGATTCTAAAAAAACAATACATAGAGAGATATCTAATGGTAAGTACTAATCATTAATGTGATTACCATAACTTTATCTATCCAACTGAATTACATAAATAAAAAATCATAATGAGTATAAAAATAGAACATATATACACCTCTCTATCTGGTCATTTTTCTATCGCACTAGAATAAATCACGAATTAGGAAACATAAATCATCACTTAAACACCCTACGCAAATAATAGGTTATTTTCCTGAATCCACCACTACGTACCATACCTATCAAAATTCCTAACAGAGTATAACCAATGCCAAGAACCAGCATCATCGCGATATCTCCCAGTACATTCTGTACTGGCAATCCCATCTGGTTAACACCGGCAATCGCTTTTGTTGCCCAAGTCGATGGTAAAGCAGAAGAGATTATTCTCACCCAATCAGGCATTGCCTGTACCGGCCAGACTGTGCCGGAAATATAGAACACAGGTGTGGTAAGCAAGGCGATCGTTAAATAGATCATTTCTACACTGCGCATACATTCTGTCACCAATTTCCCTAATCCGAGTACCGCCAACATAAACAAGAACGTCAGCATTAATAGCAAAAGAATAGACGCCTCCTGTCGGTATCCCAATACCCACGGCCAAAGTACAAAAAAGATGATGGAGAGAAAAAGCCAAATCGGTAATAACGCCGACAACGCTCCCAAATAGACAGGCAATGGAGGTTTACCTTTCGGTGTACCACGTATTGTAATACTGACCCGCACACAAGATATCAATAACGAGTGTTGTAATAACATCACCAACAAACCGGGAAAAACAATTGCGGCAAAACTAACACCAGGATTAAATAGCCCAACAGTTTCACTACGAATCGGCATCAGTAATAATTCTGTCTGTTCAGGGCTAAAACCATATTTCAATAATAATTTACTGTTATATTCGTTTAGCAATTGCCGGTGGGCTGAGGTTAACTCTTGCTGAATTTGTCCATTGGCAAGACGACTTGTTGCATCGCCATAAATCGGAAAAGTGATATTTTTTCCATTAAGAATATTTTTCTCCAGATCCGCCGGAATAATAATAATCGCAAAAATTTCACGTAGCAGTAGATCATGGCGGGCATCAGCTAAATTGTCATAGCTATGGACAGCAATTTTAGCCGTAGAATTAAGCTGGCGTATCAAAGAGCGACTAGCAGAGCTGTGATCCTGGTCGATCACAGCAACCGGTAGATCCCATACTGTTGGCCGGACATATACCAAACTCATCATACACAAGGAAACCAACATCAACATCCACATGGGCTTTTCCAACATTCCCATTAATACCCGGCGAAAAGTTTGCCAATACATCTGCATTATTCATCACCCTGTGGCAAACCAAGTCGTTTAAATAACCGGTTTCGTACTAACAGAAAGCAAACGACCGGATAAATAAGTAATAAAGCACAAACAGATAAAATACCCAGCAAAGAAACCTCTCGCAGAAAAATATCAAACATCGCATTTAGCGCATGCGTCAAAGGCTCAATATTGGCAATTATTCGTGCCGGCAATATCATTGATAATTCTGGCACTGACATACCTGAAAAAGTCGTCGCAATACTGACTAACACCCCGATTAAACTGTAAGCCGTCAGTGCGCTATTAGTGAAAGTAAACAGCAACAGGCCAATACTTTGAGCGGCAATAACGTAGAAAAAACCCACTATCACCATATATATTGGGTTGCCATTCACTTTTGCATCAAATATACCAATCAGAGCAGCTAGTTCAACAATCAATAACAGAGTAAAAAACAGGGTATAAGGCGCCAATTTTCCCAACAGGGCGAAAGTAAATGGTTTCATTGTCATCAATGTCTTACTGCGTGCCATGCTATAAATCGTGCAGGTTACAACAAAAAGCTGTAACAAATGAATTGTAGCCGCAAACTGCTGATAATAGATGTAACTACCGCTGGCATTAAAAAGGCTGTCATAAACGAGCGTAACATTGGCTAATGGCGGTAACTGATGGCCCATTTCTGTCGCCAATATGGAACGATATTTCGCATTAATCTCTGCCATTAATCCACTGAGATCTTGAATAGAATAACTTCCGGCACCATAAAACAATGCGTTGTAATACATACGCACTGTTGGCTGGTATCCTCTGAGTGCATTAGCTTCAAAATCGTGCGGGATATAAAGTAAAGAGTAATCCTTAGCACTGCCAAGCCGTTCAAGAGATTCCTGCAATCCGCCATCATAAGATTTAATCTGCGCATGAGAAGCCGCATCTAGGTTACGTATTAGATGACGTGACAGCGGACTCTGATCATTATCAACCACCGATACTGGCAGATTGAGCAACGTCCCTTCTGAGAAATTAGCGCTGATCAGCACAAATAACATCAACGGAAATAACCAGCTTAGCCAGTGAAAAACTGGGCTACGAATCACAGCCCGGATTTCTTGGCTAAAAGCGCGTTCGAAACCACGCCATACAACCTTGCTTCGCATCAGTCACCTACTTATCCCAACGCCACAAGGCACTCATACCAGGACGTAAACCTTCAATAGGCTGTAAGGAATACAAGCGCACTTCAAAGGTTCTTAAATCGAAATCACCAGTGGCGCGAGTGGCACGTTTAGTCGCGTAATTACCCATCGGAGAGATATAACGAACTTCGGCTTCAACCTCTTTATCACCTAGCGCAGGAATACGAAGTTTGACTTTATCCCCTTTGTGTACCTTTGCCAGAATGTCTTCCCGCAGGTTATAAATAAAATAAGCTTCTGGTACACGGATTAATGTCACTAAAGGACTATTAGCACTAAATAATTCACCAACTTCTGCCGGAATTGGCCCAACTTCCCCTGCGACAGGCGCTTTAACTTGCAAATCATCACTCTGGGTTCGCAACTCAATCAGTTGCTGTTCAGCCTGACGTAAAGCTGCTGCGTATTTCTGGCGCAATTCAATCCTGTCACCATGCCTGCCTTCATCCAATGCTGCTTTTGCGCTCTGCATTTTCTGATAAGCAACATCCCTACTTCTGTGAGCATTATCTAGATCGTTTCGTGAAACATAACCTTTAGATGCTACATTCTGAATGCGCTCATATTCACGTACCGCATTATCATATTCGGCCTGAGCTTGTGCCAAACCCGCTTCCAAATTCCGAATACTTTCTTCACGGGTTCCATGAAGAGATTGTTCCAACTGCGCTTTGGCTTGATCACGAGCAGCTTCTAATGAAGCAACCTGGGCCAGTAATTCAGGGCTTTCAAGTGTAATCAGCAACTGGCCTGCTTTAACATCATCTCCCCGTTCAATGTGACGTTTGATCACTCGTCCCTTAGCTTTAGACGCCACAATCACTTCCGGCGCATCAACTTCACCTTGCAACAATAAATATTGGTTATGAGAATGAAACAACACAGCCATTGCTGTGAGCAAAATCACCAGTAAAATCGTAAAAAGTGTTCTTTTTTTCATGATGTCTTACACATCCAAAATTACCCGACTCGAAACTAACGTTATAGCTTCGCATTGTTCTACGGAAAATTTCTTATATATTCGTGCGTATAATCACTGACAGAAAGGAAGACGCTTTATAATAGTGTAGTGGTTTATGATTGTTGTCAAATATTAACCTACTTAAACTAAACTTTTAATAATATTATTAGCTGTTTCTGTAAACTAATAACATCCATAAATCCTCTCGGAAAATCTATGTACGAATTTAATCTTGTGTTGTTATTACTACAACAGATGTGTGTTTATTTGGTGATCGCCTGGCTACTAAGTAAAACACCACTATTTATTCCACTGTTACAAGTCACTGTGCGTTTACCTCATAAACTGCTGTGTTATGTCACTTTTTCCATTTTCTGTATTATGGGAACCTATTTTGGTCTGCATGTAGGTGATTCCATTGCCAATACCCGTGCTATTGGCGCAGTCCTTGGCGGGCTTCTGGGTGGGCCAAGTGTCGGCGCACTGGTGGGATTAACCGGTGGACTGCACCGCTACTCCCTTGGTGGGATAACCGCTTTCAGTTGCATGATATCGACCATTATTGAAGGTTTAATCGGTGGCATTATTCACAGCTATCTGACGAAACGTGGTCAGATAAACCGACTGATTAATCCCTGGACAGCCGCTGTCGTCACGTTTTGTGCTGAAATAATACAGATGGGCATTTTACTACTGCTCGCTCGTCCATACAGTGAAGCATTAGCGTTGGTCAAAAATATCGCCATCCCCATGATCATCACCAATAGTATCGGCTCAGCAATGTTTATACGTATCCTACTTGACCGACGCGCGATATTTGAAAAATACACTAGTGCATTTTCTGCTCAAGCCCTGAAAATCGCTGTCTATACAGAGGGTATTCTACGAAAAGGATTTAATGAAAATAACAGTATGAAGGTAGCAAAAGTTATTTATCAACAACTGGAAATAGGCGCAGTGGCTATTACAGATAGAGAAAAACTCTTGGCGTTTATTGGTATCGGTTCAGATCATCACCTCCCTGGAACACCTATTGCTTCAGAACAATCCCGTCGAGCAATTGAAAATAATGAAGTGGTTTATGCCGATGGCAATGAAATACCTTACCGTTGTTCAATCAATCCAACCTGCAAGCTCGGTTCAACTCTGGTCATCCCGCTACAGGGAGAAAATCAGCAAGTTATCGGCGCAATCAAACTTTATGAAGCCAAAAACCGTCTGTTCAGCTCAATCAACCGCCCTCTAGGGGAAGGTATTGCCAGTTTGTTATCCGCCCAAATCCTCGCAGGACAATATGAACGTAACAAACAATCACTGCTTCAATCCGAGATTAAGCTGCTTCACGCGCAAGTGAATCCTCACTTTTTATTTAATGCCTTAAATACCTTGCAAGCCGTGATCCGACGGGACAGTTATCAAGCGGGTCAATTAGTACAATATCTCTCAACTTTTTTCCGTAAAAACTTAAAACGGTCAGAGGAGATTGTCACGCTGTCTGATGAAATAGAGCATGTGAATGCTTACTTACAAATTGAGAAGGCGCGTTTCCGTGATCATCTGCAAATAAGCATTGAACTACCGGAATCCCTGCTTCACGCCAAATTACCCGCTTTTTCTCTCCAGCCAATAGTAGAAAATGCGATCAAACACGGCACATCACAGTTATTAGAAACCGGTAGGGTTACTATTCGTGCTCATCAGCAAAATCAATTGTTGATACTGGAAGTGGAAGATAATGCCGGTCTTTATAAATCGGTCTCTATGGGAGATGGACTAGGAATGAGTCTGGTAGATAAACGGCTACGACTTCGCTATGGTGAAAATTATGGTGTGCAAATAGATTGCCAACCAGAAAAATTTACTCGCGTAATTTTACACTTGCCACTCATTAAAGAGGCTAATAAAACTGTGTGAATATGAATATATTAATTGTTGATGACGAGCCGCTTGCACGAGAAAATCTACGTTGTTTGCTAGAAGCAGAACATGATATTCAAATTATTGGCGAATGTGCCAATGCCGTTGAAGCCATTGGCGCCATATATCATCTAAAACCTGATGTTGTATTTTTGGATATCCAAATGCCACGTATCACCGGATTAGAAATGGTTGGTATGCTCGATCCAGAACATCGTCCCTATATTGTTTTTCTGACCGCATTTGATGAATATGCAATACAAGCGTTTGAGGAGCACGCATTTGACTATTTATTAAAACCTCTGGAAAAAAGCCGTCTAACTAAAACCCTACAACGATTACGGCAAGGGCATCAGAAACAGGATATTTCCATCCTTAAAGTAGAAGAGCCGCTGAAATATATCCCATGCACCGGCCACAGCCGAATCTGGCTTGTGCAACTGGATGAAATACTTTATGTCACCTCCCGTCCAAGCGGAGTGTATGTTATGTGTACCAACGGGCAGGAAGGATTTACTGAACTGACACTTCGCACATTGGAAACCCGCACACCATTGATGAGAAATCATCGTCAATATTTGGTCAATATGACCCATCTACGCGAAATCTTATTTGGTGATCACGGACAGGCCGAACTGATTCTACGCAATGGTAAAACTATTCCTGTCAGCCGCCGTTATTTGAAGCCATTGAAAGAGGCACTAGGATTGAAGTAATCGTGACACTTATCACATTTTCAGCAGGTTAGTCAGTTCTTACTCACCGCTCACCTGCTGAATCTGACCACTTAACCCGCCATACAACCACTCACTCAGACACTCCCTTATAGCTTCCTTTACCCATGACAAGATACGAGTAAAAATTTATAACTCTCAGGAGAAGAGAAATGCAACACGCTCTCACATTTGTCATTGCAACGTTGTGTATTCTGGTTATCTGCTACCGCTTATACGGCGTATTCTTCGTTAAAAAGGTCCTGAAAGCAGATGACAGCGAGGTTACACCTTCCCATTTACTGGAAGACGGTAAGGATTATGTACCCACGAAAAAATGGGTCAATTTTGGTAGCCACTTCGCAGCAATCGCAGCCGCAGGACCTCTGGTTGGCCCAGTGTTAGCAGCCCAATACGGTTATCTGCCAAGTATGTTATGGCTGTTAATCGGCTGTGTTATCGGCGGTGCCGTGCATGATACGGTTGTTTTATTCGCTTCAATGAAACATAGCGGTAAATCTCTGTCAGAAGTTGCTAAAACAGAACTTGGCCCAATTGCTGGTTGGTGCACCGGCCTTGCAATGCTGTTCATCATTACGATTACTATGGCAGGTCTATCCCTGGTGGTCGTTCACGCGCTAGAACGTAACCCTTGGGGGACATTTGCAGTATTTATGACCATTCCGGTCGCAATTGGTGTCGGTCTGTGGGAACGCTTCACTGGTAACATGCGAGGAGCAACTTGGGTAGGTATTATCACCATCATGGCTTGTGTGATTGTCGGCCCTTACATTCAAGCATCCGCCTTCGGTGAATGGTTGAGTCTACGTACATCAACTGTTAGTTTGGCACTGCCAATCTATGCGTTTTTTGCAACCGCTCTGCCAGTATGGATGCTACTGACTCCCCGCGGTTATCTTTCCAGTTTTATGAAAATCGGCGTATTCGGCGCGTTAGTCGTGGGAGTCATCTTTATTAACCCAGAGATCCAATTCCCGGCAGTCACTGAATTTATTCATGGCAATGGCCCTGTACTGGCAGGTCCGGTGTGGCCGTTTATCTCCATCACCATTGCGTGTGGCGCTATTTCTGGTTTTCATGCATTTATCGGCTCTGGCACAACACCAAAACAGATCGATAAGTGGAGTGATATTCTGCCAGTTGGTTTCGGTGCAATGCTGGCAGAATGTGTCGTTGGTGTCATGGCGTTGATCGCTGCTACTTCTCTATATCCTGCTGACTATTTCGCAATTAACTCCTCCCCAGAGGTCTTTGCTACACTGGGTATGGATGTTATCCATCTACCACAACTGAGTCAGGAAATTGGTCTGGATCTGTATGGCCGTACCGGAGGGGCAGTCACATTGGCGGTTGGTATGGCGGATATCTTCACCCGCGTCCCTTGGTTCAGCCAGCTAACATCCTACTTCTTCCAGTTCGTCGTCATGTTCGAAGCCGTATTTATTCTGACAGCTGTTGATTCCGGTACACGCGTTGCCCGTTACCTACTGCAAGATTTCCTGGGCGATATTTGGGCGCCCCTGAAACGTATTAACTGGTTACCAGGTTCCATTGGTTGCAGTATCATTGCCTGTTTACTGTGGGGCTATCTGCTGAATTCCGGCGATATCAATTCAGTCTGGGCGCTATTCGGGGTATCCAATCAACTGATGGCCTCCATCGGCCTGATGATTGGTGCGACAATTATCCTGCGTCTGTCTGAAAAACGCTGGTATATACTGACTTGCCTGATACCACTGGTTTACCTGTATGTTACTGTGAACTACGCTGCTTACTGGATGGTGAAGAATGTTTACTTCAACTCCACAGCAAAAGGTTTCAACATCTTCAACGGAACGATCTCCATTGTGATGGTTATCCTCGGCGTTGTGATTACGGTTTCTTCCATTATGCAATGGCTGAAACTGTGGCGCGCCCGCAGTGCAGGTAATTCAGTTGAGGTACTGACTCACTGATCTCTTTCTCATATCAAAAGCTGCCCTTTGTATAAAGAGCAGCTTTTTTATTATAAAAAACATTAAATAAATTAACTGATAACAAAAACGGCTCCTGTAAAAAGAGCCGCTTTATTATTTAAATATCAGTTCAGATGATTACTGTGCGTTACTATTGTTATGACGACGGCGTGGAGCAGATGAACCATGATCATCACCACGACCACGGAAATTGCTACGGCTCTGGCCTTCACCACGACCTTCTCCACCGCGGCGTTCACCATTGAAACGACGACCACCACCATTAAAACTCTCACGATCACGGCGAGGGCCACTACTATTACCGTTACGCCCACCACCGCGACGTTCACGGCGTTCAAATGGCTGTGCATCACCCAATAACTGCATATTCATTGGTTTGTTCAGAATGCGGGTACGGGTAAAGTGGGACAATAAATCACCTGGCATACCTTTTGGCAATTCAATTGTGGAATGCGTTGCAAACAATTTGATATTGCCAATATAACGACTGCTGATATCACCTTCGTTAGCAATCGCACCAACGATATGACGAACTTCAACACCATCATCACGTCCCACTTCAATACGATACAACTCCATTTCACCGGCATCACGGCGCTCACGACGAGGACGATCACCGCGTTCGCTACGATCATCAAAGCCATTACGACGACGATCATCACGTTCATTGAATTCACGGCGAGGACGACGCGCCGGATCTGGAGGCAGAATCAATGGACGCTCACCTTGCGCCATTTTCAATAATGCTGCGGCCAGCGTTTCTATATCCAGATCTTCCGCAGGTTGCAATTTAGACAACAGAGTACGGTACTGATCCAGATCGCTGCTTTCCAATTGCTGTTGTACATTAGCGGCAAATTTTTCCAGACGACGCTGACTCAGCAATTCAGCATTTGGCAATTCAACTTCCGGGATAGTCAGCTTCATTGTACGTTCAACGTTACGTAACAAGCGACGTTCACGGTTTTCTACAAACAGCAACGCTCGACCAGCACGCCCTGCACGACCAGTACGGCCAATACGGTGAACATAAGATTCGGCATCCATTGGAATGTCATAGTTAACAACCAGACTGATGCGCTCAACATCCAGACCACGCGCTGCAACATCAGTTGCAATCAAAATATCCAAACGGCCATCTTTCAGACGTTCCAATGTCTGCTCACGCAGTGCCTGGTTCATATCACCGTTTAGCGCCGCACTGTTGTAGCCATTACGCTCCAGTGCTTCTGCCACTTCCAGCGTTGCGTTTTTGGTGCGCACAAAAATAATCGCGGCATCAAAATCCTCTGCTTCAAGGAAACGCACCAAAGCTTCATTTTTACGCATACCGTAAACAGACCAATAGCTCTGGCTGATGTCAGGACGAGTCGTTACACTCGCTTGGATACGCACTTCTTGCGGATCGTTCATAAAACGACGAGTAATGCGACGGATAGCTTCTGGCATAGTTGCAGAGAACAGCGCAGTCTGATGCTCTGCGGGGATCTGGCTCATGATGTTTTCAACATCTTCGATAAAGCCCATACGCAGCATTTCGTCTGCTTCATCCAAAACTAAGCCGCTCAGGTTAGACAGATCTAACGTACCACGCTTCAAGTGGTCCAGAAGACGCCCAGGTGTACCCACAACAATTTGTGGTCCTTGACGCAAAGCGCGTAACTGAACGTCATAACGTTGCCCGCCATACAGCGCAACAACATTCACGTTACGCATATGTTTAGAAAAATCTGCGCACGCTTCGGCTACCTGTACCGCCAGTTCACGGGTCGGCGCCAACACAAGGATCTGCGGAGCTTTCAACTCAGCATTGATGTTATGCAGTAAAGGCAGACTGAATGCCGCAGTTTTACCACTCCCCGTCTGCGCCATACCTAGTACGTCACGACCATTTAATAAATGGGGAATACATTGTTGCTGAATTGGAGATGGCTTTTCATAGCCAAGATCTTCCAGTGCAGAAAGGATAGGTGCTGATAAACCCAGATCAGCAAAAGAGATTTCAGTCTCAGTGGTCATGTAATGGTGCCTCGTTAGTTATGGCGGCCAGTCTACATAACGCATCGAAAAAAATTTCGGTCATTTTCATTTAAAATGTGAACTGGCTCAAAGTATTTAATTAAACGAACAAATAAGCCCTCATCGGTCAAGATGATGGACTTTGTTAATCGATCTCGAAATGTTCGTCAGCTATTGCTGGTCCGATTCTGATAGGTCATCTTGTTCCTGGCCTAACAGCGCCAATTCCAACAATGCATAGCGGTGCTCAACAAAGTTATGTGCGTTGTTAGCTACCGTCAGCTTGAATAACGCAGATGCGCTATCCTTGTCCCCCAGACTTAGGTAATGTTTACCTAAATAGAAGTCAGTTTCACTGAGATGCTCAGCGAGCGAAGTGTTATCCGTTGCATTCTCTTTCAAGCGGTTCATCAATGTATATTCACTAATTTTGCCTAAATAGAATTCAACTATATTCCAGCCCCATTGCCCCCGGTTCGCTTTTTCGTAGTGCTGCGACAAGTTCAACATCGCCCCTTTAGGATAAAATTCTTTTTCCACCAGGTACAACCACAGCGAACGGAAAGGATCATTTGGATCGTCTTGATAAAACGCCTGCAGATCATCCTGCGCTAACTTATACCGACCACCGTAATACAACGCGATGCCACGGTTAAGACGCGCGTAATTGTAAGTTGGATCAAGCTCTAATACAGAATCAAACGCTTCATAGGCGGCATCAAAATTGCCAGCCTGTGTGAAGTAAATTCCCAG
This sequence comes from Photorhabdus hindustanensis, assembly GCF_002968995.1. Lineage (NCBI taxonomy): Bacteria > Pseudomonadati > Pseudomonadota > Gammaproteobacteria > Enterobacterales > Morganellaceae > Photorhabdus > Photorhabdus hindustanensis. The sequence goes on along the minus strand of NZ_PUWT01000008.1, from coordinate 108,600 downwards.
ATAATTAAAAATCTCTGGAATATTAGGCCGAATAGATAAGGCAACAGAAAAATCATTCCGTGCCAAAGCTCTCAGCCCGAGACTATCATACAGCACACCTCTCTCATATAAAAGCTGTGCGTACTCATCTTCTGTCAATGACCGACTCGCAAGAATCTGTTCCATGCGAGCCAGAATGACTTCTTGTTGCAATGAAGGTTGTAACGGAATAGCAAAAACTTCGTTTTTACGCCAATCCTTGCTGCTGCATCCTGCCAAAAGAAGTATTGCTACAGCATAACACCAGCGCAGAAAAAGATTCATTTCCTACTCCCGAAAGTCAGACATTAATTAAGAATGCCCTATCACCCATATTGCATTTATTGGGCCTCCTGCCCTGAGTCTATAAACGGCGCTTTTTTACAAGACGCCGGTTTATAACATCAAATTTATTCTGCTGATTGTGGTGCTACTGGTGTATCCTCGACAATTACACCGGCTGTCGCTTCTTTAATGCTCAGGCGAACACGACCCTGGCGATCAATTTCCAGAACTTTAACTGAAACTTCTTGACCGACCTGCAAATAGTCAGCCACTTTCTCAACACGCTTATCCGCAATCTGAGAAATATGTACCAGACCTTCTTTACCACCACCGATAGCAACAAATGCGCCAAAATCAACGATGCGAGTTACTTTACCAGTGTAAACGCGGGCAACTTCGATCTCAGCAGTGATTTCTTCAATACGACTGATGGCATGTTTTGCTTTTTCACCATCAGTTGCAGCAATTTTCACTGTGCCATCATCTTCGATCTCTATGGTAGTACCGGTTTCTTCTGTCAGTGCACGGATAACTGAACCACCTTTACCGATAACATCTTTGATCTTATCAGGGTTGATCTTAATAGTGTGAATGCGTGGTGCAAATTCTGAAATTTCATTACGTGGGCTGTTAATTGCCTGTTCCATTACACTCAGGATATGCAAACGAGCACCTTTTGCCTGATTCAGAGCAATTTGCATAATTTCACGGGTAATGCCTTCAATTTTGATGTCCATTTGCAGTGCGCTGATACCTTCACAGCTACCCGCAACTTTAAAGTCCATGTCTCCCAAATGATCTTCATCACCCAAGATGTCAGACAGAACAACAAAATTATCGTCTTCTTTCACTAATCCCATTGCAATACCAGCAACAGCAGCTTTAATCGGCACACCTGCATCCATCAACGCAAGAGATGCGCCACAAACAGACGCCATTGAAGATGAGCCGTTTGATTCCGTGATTTCAGAAACTACACGAACGGTATATGGGAATTCATGAGCTTTTGGCATGACTGCCGCCACACCACGTTTAGCCAGACGACCATGACCAATTTCACGACGTTTTGGCGAACCCATCATACCTGTTTCACCAACAGAATATGGTGGGAAGTTGTAGTGCAATAGGAAACGATCTGTGCGTTCTCCCATCAACTCGTCAATGATCTGTGCATCACGTTCTGTACCCAAAGTTGCAGTAACTAAAGCCTGAGTTTCACCACGGGTAAACAATGCAGAGCCATGCGTACGAGGCAGAACTCCAGTACGTACGTCCAATGCACGAACCATATCTTTTTCACGGCCATCAATACGTGGCTCGCCACACAAAACACGACTACGGACAACTTTTTTCTCTAAGCTACCCAGAATCTCATGGATTTCGGCTTCCTCTAGAGCTTCATCCTGTTCCAACAGCACAGCCGTCACTTCCTCTTTGATAGCATCAACCTGAGCATAACGCTCCTGCTTCTCAGTGATACGGTAAGCATCACCCAAACGGCTTTCTGCCAATTCAGCTACACGGTCATGCAACGCTTGATTAACAGGTTCCGGCACCCAATCCCATTTTTCTTTACCTGCTTCCGCAGCTAATGCATTGATGTTTTCAATAACCACCTGTTGTTGATCATGGCCGAATACTACCGCACCTAACATTTGCTCTTCAGTTAGAATGTCGGCTTCAGATTCAACCATCAAAACAGCACCAGCAGTACCTGAAACCACCAGATCCAAACGGCTGTTTTTCAGCTCATCACTGGTTGGGTTAAGCACATACTGATCATTAATATAACCAACGCGAGCCGCGCCAATTGGACCGTTGAACGGAATACCAGATAATGCCAACGCAGCAGAAGCACCGATCATTGCAACAATATCTGGGTTAACTTGCGGGTTAACAGAAACAACTGTCGCTACAATCTGTACCTCGTTCAGAAAACCTTCCGGGAACAGAGGACGCAAAGGACGATCAATTAAACGAGCGACTAATGTTTCGCCTTCACCAGGGCGACCTTCACGACGAAAGAAACTGCCTGGAATACGACCAGCAGCATAAGTACGCTCCTGATAGTTAACAGTAAGTGGAAAGAAATCCTGACCTTCTTTTACTTTTTTCTGACCAACAACGGTAACAAATACAGCCGTGTCATCCATATTGACCATGACAGCAGCAGTAGCCTGGCGAGCCATCATACCTGTTTCGATAGTAACGGTATGTTGACCATATTGAAATTTACGAACAATCGGATTAAGCAAAATAATATCCTTTCGTTAACATTGTCTTTTATATTCAGCAGACAACAATGAATAATCTCTTCATGCCACATCCTCGCGACTAACGACAGGTCTTACTCCCTTAAGCACTCTCATTAGCCGCGCGAACCTCTGTAACTGAAGAGCCTTAACAAAAACCATCACCAACATTTTTCGTGCTGTTACCTAATGATGGCTTCTCAGAAGAAAAGGGGCCATATATGGCCCCTTTCCACTGAAACTTGCTTGATTAGCGACGCAGGCCAAGACGCCCAATCAGCGCAGTGTAACTTGTTACATTTTTACGCTTCAGATAGTCCAACAGTTTACGACGCTGAGAAACCATGCGCAGCAGACCACGACGGCTGTGGTGATCTTTTTTGTGCTCTGAAAAGTGGCCTTGCAAGTGGTTAATTTGTGCAGTTAACAAAGCAATCTGTACTTCACTAGAACCACTGTCATTCGTATCACGACCAAATTCAGCAATAATTTGCGCTTTTGCTTCAGTACTTAGAGACATATTACAACTCCAAAAACATATAAACTAAAATTACAGGTGCCGATCTCTAATTCAGCTACCCAACATATAACTGCGCCATTCTACGCTGCAAATAAGTTAAGCGCAAGATAGCCCCAAATACCCTAATCCCGGCTTTCAACAACTAAACGGCGGGGAGCAACAAGCCCATCGTCATTGATAACAGCAATGCCAATGAATTTCCGTTCATCACCTTCAGTTACACGTACCATACTTTCAACCAAAGTCGGCGATTTGGCACTGCGTACCGCCTGACCTTGTTTAAAATAAGCCGCAACTACTGGAATCAAATTAACCTCTGGGAAATGAACAATTGCACTATCCATTGGTAATAGTAATGAATCAATTAATTCACCCACAGGTATTTCCTGATCTTTAGCCTGCTTTTGCAATTCATATAATTGCTCAAGTGTTACCATGCGATCATTTGGATAATTCGCTACCTGTAAACGCCTTAAATAAATAACATGAGCACCACAGCCTAATAATTCACCTAAGTCATCAATAATAGTGCGAATATAAGTTCCTTTCGAACAGTGTATTTCCAATTCCAGTTCATCATCTTCCCAACGGATAAACTGTAATTCATAGACTGTAATTGGTCGTGCTTCGCGCTCTACTTCAATACCCTGACGAGCATACTCATACAACGGTTTTCCCTGATGTTTCAGTGCGGAATACATGGAAGGAATTTGCATGGTATCCCCACGGAATTTATCCAAAGCTGCATCAAGTTGAGCCTGATTTAGCAGGATTGCCCTTTCACTGATGATTTGCCCGTGTGAATCAGATGTGTCAGTTCGCTGACCAAGACGAGCTATCACTCGATAACGCTTGTCAGAATCAAGTAAGAACTGGGAAAACTTCGTGGCTTCACCAAGGCAAACTGGTAGCATACCCGTTGCCAGTGGATCCAACGCGCCAGTGTGACCCGCTTTGCTGGCATTGAAAATACGTTTTACTTTTTGTAACGCATCATTAGAAGAAATATCCTGCGGCTTATCCAGTAACAACACACCATGTATATCACGACCGCGACGACGACGCCCCATTACTTCTCCTCTTTGTGATCCGCAGAAGCCCGGCGCTGTTCGTCATTCTTCACAACATTAGTAACCAGATTGGACATTCTCATCCCTTCTACCAGGGAATTATCGTAGGAGAAAGTCAGTTCTGGTACGACACGCAAACGCATTGCTTTACCCAGCAGAGAACGAATAAAACCAGAAGCTTCATTCAATGCCTTAATACCATTCTTTACCACTTCGGAATCATGTTCTTCAGTCAACACATTCAGAAAGGTGACGAATACTTTGGCATAAGCCAAATCACGGGAAACTTCAACACCAGAAACAGTCGCCATACCGATTCGGGGATCTTTCACTTCTCGCTGTAAAATGATGGCAATCTCTTTTTGCATTTCCTGTGCAACACGCTGAGTACGACTAAATTCTCTTGCCATTGTTATATCTCCTGACATTTGGGGGGCAAAAGCCCCCCAATAATGAAATTAACCAGTGGTAGGAATTAAGCGATAGATCGTTTAACTTCAATAACTTCAAATACTTCGATCATGTCACCAACACGAACATCGTTGTAGTTCTTAACACCGATACCACATTCCATACCATTACGGACTTCGTTAACGTCATCTTTAAAGCGGCGAAGGGATTCCAATTCACCTTCGTAAATCACTACGTTATCACGCAACACGCGAATTGGATTATTGCGTTTAATCGTACCTTCAGTCACCATACAACCTGCAATCGCACCAAATTTCGGTGACTTAAACACATCACGAACTTCTGCTAGCCCCATGATCTGCTGTTTATATTCAGGTGCCAGCATACCACTCATTGCCTGTTTAACTTCATCAATCAGGCTATAAATAACAGAGTAATAACGCAGATCCAAGTTTTCATTTTCAACAACTCGGCGTGCGGAAGCATCGGCACGAACATTGAAGCCCAAAATAATTGCATTAGAAGCAGCAGCCAGTGTTGCATCAGTCTCAGTAATACCACCTACGCCAGAGCCGATGATTTTCACTTTCACTTCATTGGTAGACAATTGTTCCAATGCCTCGCGGATCGCTTCACATGATCCCTGAACGTCAGATTTCAGAACGATATTCAATTCAGAAACTTCACCTTCTTCCATGTTAGCGAACATGTTTTCCAGTTTAGATTTCTGCTGGCGAGCCAGTTTGACCTCACGGAATTTACCCTGACGGTACAGAGCAACCTCACGAGCTTTCTTCTCGTCACGTACAACAGTTGCTTCATCACCAGCCGCAGGTACGTTGGACAGGCCAAGGATTTCCACTGGAATAGATGGGCCCGCGGAGAACACTTCACGGCCTAGCTCGTCACGCATTGCACGAACTCGTCCATATTCAAAGCCACAAAGTACGATATCACCTTTGTTCAAAGTACCTTCCTGAACCAGTACTGTTGCGACCGGACCACGGCCTTTGTCCAAGAATGATTCGATTACAACGCCGCTTGCCATACCAGAATGGACTGCTTTTAGTTCAAGAACTTCAGCTTGAAGTAAGATTGCATCCAGCAATTCATCGATACCAATACCAGCTTTAGCAGATACATTGATAAACTGAGTTTCACCGCCCCACTCTTCAGGCTGAACACCGTGCTGAGAAAGCTCATTCTTCACACGATCCGGATCAGCTTCTGGTTTGTCGATCTTGTTAACCGCAACAACCACAGGCACATTCGCTGCTTTTGCATGCTGAATAGCTTCGATAGTCTGAGGCATCACACCATCATCGGCAGCAACAACCAAGACCACGATGTCGGTAGCTTTTGCACCACGTGCACGCATTGAAGTAAATGCAGCATGCCCTGGGGTATCCAAGAAAGTAATCATGCCACTTTCAGTTTCAACATGGTAAGCACCGATATGCTGGGTAATACCACCCGCTTCACCAGAAGCGACTTTCGTAGAACGAATGTAATCCAGCAAAGAAGTTTTACCGTGGTCAACGTGCCCCATGATCGTCACAACCGGCGCACGAGGTTCAGCAACCGCTTCACCTGTATCGCGGTCGCTCATCAGCGCTTCTTCCAACTCATTCTCACGACGCAGGATAACCTTATGACCCATCTCTTCAGCAACTAGCTGCGCTGTTTCCTGATCGATCACTTGGTTGATGGTTGCCATTGCGCCCATTTTCATCATGGCTTTGATGACCTGAGAACCTTTAACAGCCATTTTATTAGCCAACTCAGCAACAGTAATGGTTTCACCGATCACAACATCACGGTTAACAGCCGCTACAGGCTTATTAAAACTTTGTTGCAATGTGCTGGTTTTACGTTGCTTGCCTTTTGTACGACCAACTGCGCGGGCTTCTTCACGATCTGCTTTAGATTCAGAATGCTTATTATTTTTCTTCTGGCGAGTAGCCTTACCGCTACGACCACGAGCACGGCGATCACCTTCAACTTTAGCATCGTTTTCGTCTTCTGCCGCGCGGGCATGACGGGAGGTAGTGACATGATAATCGTCGTTATCAATAGAATCTGAATCACTTGACCATTTATCCTGATTCTCTTCAGCCATACGGCGAGCTTCCTCAGCAACGCGTCTAGCTTCTTCCTCTACCTTACGACGCATCTCTTCTTCTGCTTTGCGCTTAAGATCAGCAGCTTCTGCTTCACGACGTGCTTTTTCACTCTGGACTGGTTTTTGTTTATGTTCGGTATGTTGATTGGTCACTTTTTCATTTTCCGCTGCCTGACGCTTAGCTTTTTCAGCTGCTTCACGTTTGGCTTTTTCTTCTGCCTCACGTTTAGCCTGCTCTTCAGCGAGTTTCTTCGCTGCTGCTTCGGCTTCGCGTTGCGCTTTTTCTTCTGCTTCGCGCCGTGCTTGCTCTTCCGCTTCACGCTTCGCCTGTTCTTCCGCTTTAGCCTGTTCAATTGCATCACGGTTCACATATGTACGCTTTTTGCGGACCTCAACGGCTACCGGTTTGCTTTTACCATCGGTGCCTGAAACATTCAGCGTACTACGTGTCTTACGCTGCAATGTTAATTTATCGGGTTTACCAGCCGAACCGCCTTGTTCGCGGTTCAAATGTGCCAGTAAAGCTTCTTTTTCTTTCTGGGAGACAAAATCAGTTTCGGTTTTTTTAATCCCTGCATCAGCAAATTGCTGTACTAAGCGATCAACCGAAGTCTGGATCTCTTCTGCCAGTGATTTTACGGTTACATCTGTCATGCTGTTCCTTCCTGCTACGGTTTATTACGCATCATCGCCAAACCAACAGATATTTCTGGCAGCCATGATGAGCTCGCCTGTCTTCTCATCATTCAAACCTTCAATATCAGATAGGTCGTCGATACCCTGCTCGGCAAGATCTTCCAGCGTACAGATGCCACGGGCAGCCAGGTCAAATGCCAGAGTACGGTTCATACCAGTCAGATTTAACAACTCTTCGGTTGGTTGTTTATCACTGAGACTCTCTTTCTGAGCCAGTTCCAGAGTAGTTAAAGCAGCTTTCGCACGTTCACGCAGGACTTCGATAGTTTCTTCATCAAGGCCCTCAATTTCCAGGAGTTCCTTAATTGGTACATAGGCCAATTCTTCCAGAGTTGAGAACCCTTCTTCGACTAGAACAGTAGCGAATTCTTCATCAATATCGAGATGCTTAGTGAATGTATCAATAGAAGCATGAGCTTCTGCCTGATGTTTTGCTTGTAGCTCTTCAGCAGTCATGACATTTAATTCCCATTTGTCATCACCACGGTGCTTTTTCAACAATTGCGCAGCGAGGCGCACATTTTGACCATTACGGCCGATAGCCTGCGCTAAGTTGTTGCTTTCAACGGCAACATCCATCGTGCACTTATCTTCGTCAACAACAATGGATGCAACATCAGCCGGAGCCATAGCATTAATGACAAACTGAGCAGGATTATCATCCCACAGTACGATATCGATTCGTTCGCCGCCCAGTTCGCTGGAAACAGCCTGTACTCGCGCACCACGCATGCCAACGCAAGCACCAACAGGATCAATACGCTTGTCATTCGTTTTTACTGCAATTTTGGCGCGAGATCCCGGATCACGGGCTGCCGCTTTAATTTCAATTAGCTCCTCGCCAATTTCCGGAACCTCAATACGGAACAGTTCAACCAGCATTTCCGGACGGGAACGGCTGACAAACAGTTGCGCGCCTCGTGCTTCAGGGCGAACATCATACAGTACGCCACGCACACGGTCACCTGGGCGGAAATTTTCCCTTGGTAACATATCTTCGCGAAGAATAACTGCTTCAGCATTATTGCCCAAATCAAGGGTGATATTCTCACGATTGACTTTCTTAACCACACTGGTGATGATCTCACCTTGCTGTTCGCGGAACTGGTCAACAACCATAGCGCGTTCAGCCTCACGTACTTTTTGTACAATAACCTGTTTAGCGGTCTGAGTTGTAATACGATCAAAAGTCACTGATTCAATTTGATCTTCGGTATAGCTACCCAAATCAATTTCAGGCTCTTCAAACCTAGCCGCTTCCAACGTAATTTCACGAGTCGGCTGAGTCACTTCTTCAACAACTAACCAACGACGGAAGGTGTCAAAATCGCCAGATTTACGGTCAATGCTGACACGAACATCAATATCTTGTTCATATTTTTTCTTGGTGGCTGTGGCCAATGCTGTTTCCAGCGCCTCGAAGATCTTTTCGCGTGGAAGGGATTTTTCGTTGGAAACCGCTTCCACAACAGCCAGAATTTCTTTATTCATCCTAGTTGCCTCATCCGAACTTTAAAAGTGGGGTACCAGGTTCGCTTTCTGGATGTTGCTCAGTGCGAACACTTCATCTTTTCCATCCACCGTAACCGTGATCATTTCGCCGTCGACAGTTTTGATAATGCCCAGCCATTTCCGACGGTTTTGCATTGCTATACGTAAGACCAGACTGACTTCTTCACCAATAAAACGCTGGTAATGTTCAGCCGTGAACAATGGACGCTCTAAGCCAGGTGAAGAAATTTCCAGGTTATAAAGCACTGAGATAGGATCTTCGACATCCAATACCGCACTGACCTGGTGGCTAACATCAGCACAATCATCAACAGTGATGCCATTCTCACTATCAATATAAATCCGCAGTGTAGAAACACGTGCACGAATAAACTCTAAGCCGACTAACTCAAAGCCTAAAGCTTCAACTGGTGCTGAAATCATCGCTGTTAATTTTTGCTCTAATGTGGACAAGCCCACCCCCAAGACATAAAAAAAGGGCTAATTAGCCCAGTAGTTCTGTTGTCAAATAACAAAAAACCCCGAAATTCGGGGCTTTATGCAACTGGACCCTATTTGCTGCCAGTGGCTTCAACCACTCACTTCATGCCCTTTTAAATCAGAATCAATATTTCAAATATTGCTGAATTATTTCGTTCAAAAAGGTGCATCTTAATTTAAGAAGTGGTTGCGGGAGCCGGATTTGAACCGACGACCTTCGGGTTATGAGCCCGACGAGCTACCATGCTGCTCCATCCCGCGTTCGAAAACGTGGCAAATATTACGCCGATAACTGCGAAAACGCAAGCTATCCGAATAATGGTACCGAGGACGGGACTTGAACCCGTAAGCCCTAGTGTGGGCACTACCACCTCAAGGTAGCGTGTCTACCAATTTCACCACCTCGGCACTACATGAGGCCATCGCTGATTAAACAGCCCCATCTTAATTCTTTCTTGTGATGATTACTGCGGAATATCACTATTTGGTGCTGCTGGCGCCGCCGGAATCTCCGTTGATTTCTCGACTTTAGCAGGCTCGCCAATATTTTCCCACTTGCTGCTTGTACCGGTTTGGTTACTGGTCAGATTACCAAGCACCAAACTAATAATGAAAAACAGAGTAGCGAAAATCGCGGTCATACGGGTCATAAAGTTACCAGAACCCGATGAACCAAACAACGTCGCAGAGGCACCCGCACCAAAGGAAGCACCCATATCAGCACCTTTACCCTGCTGTAGCATAACCAAGGCAACTAGCCCGATAGCAACCAGCAAGAAAACAACTAAAAGAGCTTCATACATATGTCGTACCTATGTCCTCGTGGGGTTTACCACAATCTATGTGGTTACCTTATACCGCATCACCCACTCAAACAGGCTAATCACCTGACCGAGTGGGTCTGAATACTAACCAAACCACATCTGATACGCAAGGTTAATTTCAATAATCAGAATCACTTGAGGAAAAAAACAACAAATTAACCCGCGTGTTTCACCGCATCAGCAATACGATGAGCCAAAGCAGTAACTTGTACATCATCTTCACCCTCTACCATGACACGAATCAATGGCTCAGTACCAGATTTACGTAACAATACCCGTCCACGACCATTTAATTCAGCTTCAACAGATTTAGTAATATTAATTACATTTTCCGATTTAAGTGGATCGTGTGAACCGGAGAAACGAACATTCACCAGTACCTGTGGCAAAAGTTTCATACCACTACACAAATCGTGCAAACTCATATGGTTACGTACCATAGCACTCAGAACCTGAAGGCCAGCAACAATGCCGTCACCCGTAGTTGTTTTATCCAGTAAGATAACATGACCAGAATTTTCAGCACCTAAACGCCAGCCTTCTTCCTGCAATTTTTCCAGCACATAACGGTCACCCACTTTAGCACGCAAGAACGGGATACCAAGCTGCTTCAATGCCAGCTCCAATCCCATATTACTCATCAGCGTACCAACAACACCACCTCGCAGTTGCCCTTGTCTCAATGCTTCACGGGCAATGATATAAAGGATCTGGTCGCCATCAACTTTCTGTCCCAAATGATCAACCATAATAACGCGATCACCATCACCATCGAATGCCAGACCAACATCAGCCTTTTCTTCTACAACGCGTTGCTGCAATAAACGAACATCGGTAGCACCACATTTTTCATTAATATTGATACCGTTCGGCTCACAGCCAATCGTCACAACATCAGCCCCCAGTTCTCTGAGTACGTTTGGGGCAATGTGGTAAGTCGCACCGTTAGCGCAATCAAGTACAATTTTCAAGCCATTAAGACTTTGCTCACTTGGGAATGTACCTTTGCAGAATTCAATATAACGACCCGCAGCATCCACAATACGATTTGCACGTCCCAACTCTGCGGACTCCACGCAAGTCAGCGGCTTTTCCATTTCAGCCTCAATTGCCTCTTCCACATCATCCGGCAGTTTCGTACCGTCAATAGAGAAGAATTTAATACCATTATCATAATAAGGATTATGAGAAGCAGAGATAACAATTCCAGCTTCAGCACGGAAGGTACGAGTCAAATAAGCAACAGCAGGTGTTGGCATAGGACCAGTGAACAAAGCGGATAAACCAGCCGCAGCTAAACCTGCTTCTAAAGAAGATTCCAGCATATAGCCAGAAATACGGGTATCTTTACCGATAATGATCTTACGAGAACCGTGACGAGCCAGTACCTTACCCGCAGCCCAACCAAGCTTTAACACAAAATCTGGCGTAATTGGGCTATTGCCCACTTTGCCACGGATACCATCAGTACCAAAGTATTTGCGGTTACTCATAATTTCTTTTCTTCCTTTGCTGAAAGTGTTGCTTCGACAATTTGCATTGCCTGCACGGTTTCTTTGACATCATGTACCCGGATAATTTGCGCTCCTTGCATAGCAGCGATAACAGCGCAAGCTACACTACCGACAACCCTTTCTTGTGGCGGTACATGAAGCAACTGACCTATCATAGATTTACGTGACATTCCTGCTAGCACAGGTAAACCAAATTGATGAAATTGGTTTAAATGTGCCAGTAACTGATAATTATGCGTCAAGTTCTTACCAAAACCGAAGCCTGGATCAAGAACAAGTTTATCTTTTGCTATCCCTGCCATCACACAACGTTCAATTTGCTCAGTAAAAAATTGTTTCACTTCACTTAACAAATTTTCATAATGTGGCGCATCCTGCATTGTCCGTGGCTGGCCCTTCATATGCATCAAACAAACGGGTAAACCAGATTTAGCCACGCTTTCCAAAGCACCAGGCTCTTGCAATGCACGAATATCATTAATCAAATGGGCGCCAGCCTTTGCTGACTCACTCATCACCAATGCTTTCGAGGTATCAACAGAAATCCAAATATTAAATCGTTGAACTAAAGCCTCAACAACCGGAACAACACGCTCTACTTCTTCCTGTTCACTGACTTCATCAGCTCCCGGACGGGTAGACTCCCCACCGATATCAATGATCGCAGCTCCTTCATTAACCATCTTTTCAGCATGTCGTAAAGCCATATCCAGAGTATTATGAGCACCACCATCAGAAAATGAATCTGGAGTCACATTCAAAATACCCATTATTTGTGGGCGAAAAAGGTTGAGAACATTATCTCTGGCTCTGAGTTTCATGTTTGGGCTACCTTCAATGTCAAAACCCCAGGACTTACCTGGGGTTTCATAAATATATCAATCAGACTACGAAAAAATGGAACAATTACTGATCTTTATTTCCTGACTGCCCTACTTGTTCACCACCTTGCGCCAATGTATTGATATCACCAGTTGGTTTTGTAGCCTGCGGAGGAGGTGTATTACCTGTTGGGCGACTGTTATTATTGCTGCCATTATCGCTTTCCCATCCAGCTGGTGGACGCACATTCGTACGATTCATTAAGTCATCAATCTGGGGGGCATCAATAGTTTCGTACTTCATCAATGCATCTTTCATCGAATGTAGAATATCAAGGTTGTCCATCAGAATCTGACGAGCACGTTGATAGTTATGATCGATAATTGCCTTTACTTCCTGATCGATAAGACGAGCCGTTTCATCAGACATGTGCTTAGCTTTAGCAACTGAACGGCCAAGGAACACTTCTCCTTCTTCCTCTGCATAGAGTAATGGGCCGAGTTTTTCTGAGAAACCCCACTGCGTTACCATGTTACGAGCAATTGATGTCGCCACTTTGATATCGTTAGATGCGCCAGTAGAAACGCTGTCTGGACCGTAAATAATCTCTTCCGCCAGACGACCGCCATATAAGGTTGAAATCTGGCTTTCCAACTTCTGACGACTAGCGCTGATCTGATCGCCTTCCGGTAGGAAAAAAGTCACACCCAAGGCGCGACCACGCGGAATAATGGTAACTTTATGAACAGGATCATGCTCAGGAACCAAGCGGCCAATAATGGCATGGCCTGCTTCATGATAAGCAGTTGATTCTTTTTGCTCTTCCGTCATCACCATAGAGCGGCGTTCTGCGCCCATCATGATTTTGTCTTTCGCTTTTTCGAATTCAACCATAGAAACTACGCGTCTGTTACCACGAGCCGCAAACAAAGCAGCTTCGTTCACCAGGTTAGCCAAATCAGCGCCAGAGAATCCCGGAGTACCGCGAGCAATGACAGAAGCATCAACATCAGTATCCAGAGGAACCCGGCGCATATGAACTTTCAGAATCTGCTCGCGGCCACGTACGTCTGGCAAACCAACAACAACCTGACGGTCAAAACGGCCAGGACGCAACAAGGCAGGATCAAGTACGTCGGGGCGGTTAGTCGCGGCAATAACGATAATACCTTCGTTGCCTTCAAAACCATCCATCTCAACCAGCATCTGGTTCAGAGTCTGCTCACGTTCATCGTGACCGCCACCCAAACCAGCACCACGCTGACGGCCCACCGCATCAATCTCATCAATAAAGATGATACAAGGTGCTGCTTTCTTCGCCTGCTCAAACATATCACGAACACGGGATGCACCAACACCAACAAACATTTCAACGAAGTCAGAACCAGAGATAGTAAAGAATGGTACCTTCGCTTCACCCGCAATCGCTTTTGCCAGCAAAGTCTTACCCGTACCCGGAGGCCCGACCATTAGAATACCTTTCGGGATTTTTCCACCCAACTTCTGGAAGCGGCCTGGCTCTCGCAGATATTCCACCAGTTCACCAACTTCTTCTTTCGCTTCGTCACAACCAGCAACATCAGCAAAAGTGGTTTTAATCTGATCTTCTGTCAGCATACGGGCCTTGCTTTTACCGAAAGACATTGCCCCTTTACCGCCGCCGCCCTGCATCTGACGCATGAAGAAAATCCAGACCCCAATAAGCAATAACATCGGGAACCAGGAAATGAAAATAGAAGTTAGCAGACTTGGCTCCTCTGGAGGTTCACCAACCACTTTTACGTTTTTATTCAGTAACGTATCTAACAGTTTTTCATCCTGTACTGGTAGGTAAGTGGTGTATCTGCTGTTATCTTTCCTACTAACATTAATTTCACGACCTGTGATACGAACTTCGCGCACCTGATCCTGGGCTAATTCATTGATGAAGGTAGAATAATCCACCCTACGACTATTGGAATCGCTGGGACCAAAACTCTGGAATAACGACATCAGCACAACTGCGATAACTAACCAGAGAATCAGGTTTTTCGCCATGTCACTCAAGGGATTAACCTCATATTACAACTGTGTTAACAAATAGCATTCAGGGTACTATAGTTTCCGCCCTGTCGCTACAATGTATACTTCACGTGATCGTGCCCGCGAAGCGTCCGGCTTACGAATTTTCACGTTCGTAAATAGGGAGCGAATTTCCCTCAGGTATTCATCAAAGCCTTCTCCCTGAAACACTTTGACAATAAAACTCCCCCCGGGGGCCAGCACATCACGACACATATCTAACGCCAATTCAACCAGATACATGGATCGAGGAATATCGACCGCAGGTGTTCCGCTCATATTGGGCGCCATATCCGACATGACGACCTGGACTTTGTTATCACCAACTCGCTCAAGCAATGTTTTCAATACAAGTTCATCACGAAAATCACCCTGAAGGAAATCGACACCAACAATGGGATCCATCGGCAAAAGATCACAGGCAATCACTCGCCCATTATCATTAATTTGACTCACTGCATACTGAGACCATCCACCAGGAGCTGCGCCTAAATCGACAACGGTCATGCCAGGCTTAAAAACTTTGTCACTTTGTTGAATTTCATCAAGTTTAAACCAAGCGCGAGAACGAAGCCCTTTTTTCTGTGCTTGCAGAACATATTTATCACTAAAGTGTTCTTGTAACCAGCGACTGGAGCTTGCCGAACGTTTTTTATTGGCCATTGTCCTTTCCAACTATACTACGAATAAAGAGCCAGATATCTATTGCTCCATACACCAAAACCACAACACACTATTTATGGTGATAGAGATGAGATGGCGGTAGAATGTCCCGTTTTCAATCCTAACTAAGCAAAAAAACAATGACCCTTAACAAAAAACAAGTACAGCACCTGAGAAGTCTCGCTCACCCGCTAAAACCTGTCGTCATGATTGGTAATAACGGCCTGACCGAGGGTGTGTTGGCCGAAATTGAGCAAACACTGTCACACCATGAGCTTATCAAAGTCAAAATCGCAGGCGAAGATCGTGAAACCAAAAATTTGATCGCCGATGCAATTGTCCGCGAGACCGGTGCATATAATGTGCAAATTATCGGTAAAATCCTAGTTCTTTACCGCCAATCGGAAGAACGCAAAATTATTTTACCTAAATAATCAAACCTCATTTATATAAAATTCCGTGCATATACTATGATAAAAAAGGCCATATCCGGCCTTTTTTACTTTCTCCACGATCCTTGTGCAACTTTACCTAACGTAAATCAATAGCAACAGGCCAATCCTGAAGTTAAATATATTCAACTTTCAGGATTTCATATTCAACTTCACCACCCGGTGTTTTGATAATAACAACGTCATCAACTTCTTTACCTATCAAACCTCGGGCAATTGGTGAATTCACTGAGATTAAATTTTCTTTAATATCTGCTTCATCGTCACCCACAATCCGGTAAGTCTGCTCTTCATCAGTATTAACATTCAAAACCGTAACTGTAGTCCCAAAAATAACACGTCCAGTCTTGGGCATTTTCGTGACATCAATCACCTGTGCATTAGAAAGCTTAGCTTCGATTTCCTGAATACGGCCTTCGCAGAAACCTTGTTGTTCACGAGCAGCATGATATTCAGCGTTTTCTTTCAGATCACCATGTTCACGTGCTTCAGCAATGTCTGAAATAATTTTTGGACGGCGTACGTTCTTTAGATAATCTAACTCTTCGCGCAACTTATCCGCGCCACGTACCGTCATTGGAATCTGTTTCATTTATTAATCCTCTAAATCTTTCCTGAGCAAAAAACAAGCATCATCCTGATGTTTTCAGATAACAGCACAATGAGCACACCTTGTCGGGCGGGCTTACAGACAATAAACAATAGTGCAAACCACAGGGCTACCCGGAGGTTCACAATCATATTTTACATGTTAATATATCATTCTAACGTAGACTTGGTGATGGGTCATCGTTTACTTTTCCCCACTTTGCGCCTTAGTATTGTGGTACGTCTACATCCATATGCGAAATTTATGTCCTTCTTTAAAATTGCCAGCAGATTAGTTTGCGTTACCACTCTGTATTTAATTACACCCAACGCAAACGCCACACCCGTTGAGGAATATACGCAATATCTGCCTGATGGTACTAATCTGGCATTAATCGCTCAAAAAGTTGGTGCCAATACCCCGTTAATTGATTATCACGGGCAGCAAATGGCTCTACCAGCGAGTACGCTGAAAGTTGTCACAGCTCTTGCAGCTTTGTTACAACTGGGTAAAGATTATCGCTTTATCACCACGCTGGAAAGCCACGGAAAAATTTCAAACGGCGTCCTGAGAGGGAATTTGATCGCCCGTTTTGTCGGAGATCCAACACTGACCCGTCAACAACTTCGCAATATGGTCACTGTTTTGAAACAATCTGGCGTGGAAAAAATTGACGGCAACCTTCTGATAGATGTTTCCGCCTTTGCCAGCCACGATAAAGCTCCCGGCTGGGTATGGAATGACATGACCCAATGTTTCAGTGCTCCCCCTGCTGCCGCAATTGTAGATCGAAACTGTTTCTCAGTTTCGCTATATAGTGCTGAACATCCCGGTGATACTGCATTTATCCGCGTAGCATCTTTTTATCCCGTAAATATGTTCAGTGAAGTTAAGACGTTGGCAAAAGGCTCTCCTGAAAGCCAATACTGCGAACTGGACATCGTTCCCGGAGAACTGAACCGTTTTACTCTTACCGGATGCCTTACTCAACGCAGTGAACCGTTGCCACTGGCTTTCGCGATTCAAAATGGCACCAGCTATGCAGGGGCAATTCTCAAAAATGAATTGCAAGTTGCAGGAATTGAAATCACAGGTAATCTCAAACGCCAAAGTTTACCAACTGAACCGGGAAAAGTTCTGGCTAAAAATCAATCGGCACCATTACATGATCTGCTGAAAGTCATGCTAAAAAAGTCTGACAATATGATTGCTGATACCGTATTTCGGACAATAGGCCGGGAACACTTTGATATACCAGGAACCTGGCGTTCAGGTTCTGATGCGGTACGGCAAGTGTTAAAACAAAAAGCAGGCATCGACCTAGGAAATACGGTGATGGTAGATGGCTCAGGATTATCCCGCCATAATCTGATTACTCCAGCAACCATGATAGAAGTATTACAGTTTATTGCTCAACATGATCAAGAATTAGATTTTATTTCCATGCTGCCATTGGCGGGTCATGACGGCACATTAAGATACCGGGGAGGACTGGATGAAGCAGGAGTAAACGGAAAAGTTTCGGCTAAAACCGGTGCCCTGCAAGGAGTTTATAACTTGGCTGGCTTTATAACCACTGCTAGCGGTCAACAAGTTGCTTTCGTGCAATTTATTTCTGCTTACGCCGTACCGCCAAAAGAACATCGCAACCGTCGGGCTCCTTTGATTCGATTCGAAAGCAGACTGTATAAAGATTTATACCAAAGCAACTGATAAAATTGGCGCCACAAATATGGCGCCCTTAATTATGATGAGAAAATAAAAGAATCAGCGTTTATAAATAACCTCAACGCCTTCGTCGTCATCTTCATCCCAATCGTCATCCCAGTCATCGTCTACTTCCGAAACCTGTTCCAATTGCTTCTTATGATAGTCATCCCACAGAAATTCAACTTTCTCAGGCTGAGATTCACCGTCTGCTGTACTCATATTACGAGGCTGAGTTTTCATAAACTCCATAATATCCCAGCAAAGCGCTTTAACCCCTAGGTGATTTATCGCTGAGATCATATAAAAGTCGCCTTCCCACCCCAATTCATCAGCAATAGCTTGGGCTCGCTGTTTAGCTTCTTCTGAATCCAACAGATCAACTTTATTAAATACCAACCAACGTGGTTTTTCTGCCAATTTTTCACTGTATTGCTGTAGCTCGTTGACAATAATTCTAGCATTTTCAACAGGATCTGATTCATCAATAGGACAAATATCAATTAAATGCAGCAGTACCCGGCAACGTTCCAAATGTTTCAAGAAACGAATACCTAAACCAGCGCCATCGGAAGCACCTTCAATGAGTCCTGGAATATCAGCCACAACGAAACTTTGTTCGTTATCCATCCTTACTACACCCAAGCTTGGTACCAGAGTAGTAAATGGATAATCTGCAACTTTTGGTTTAGCAGCAGAAACGGCTCGGATAAACGTGGATTTTCCCGCATTTGGCATCCCCAGCATACCAACATCTGCCAACAGCATCAGTTCCAACATCAATTCGCGGGTTTCACCTGAAGTTCCCATTGTTTTTTGACGAGGAGCCCGGTTAACAGAAGATTTAAAGCGGGTATTGCCAAGCCCGTGGAATCCACCTTTCGCAACCATTAAACGCTGTTCATGACGAATCATATCGCCAAGAACCTCACCGGTTACCGCATCACGGACACGCGTCCCAACAGGGACTTTAATCGTGATATCCTGACCACGCTTGCCAGTACAATCACGGCTTTGACCATTTTGTCCACGCTCCGCTCGAAAGGATTTTTCAAAACGATAGTCAATCAGTGTATTGAGATTTTCATCTGCTAGCAGATAGACATCTCCACCATCTCCACCATCCCCACCGTCTGGCCCACCTTTCGGAATATATTTTTCACGACGGAAGCTGACACAACCATTGCCACCATCCCCCGCAACAACCAGTATTCTGGCTTCATCTACAAATTTCATATTTTTTCTCCGTATGATAGCCATTACAGTGCTGGATGGCCGTGTTACCCAGAGATGGCGTACTTTAGAATATAAAAAGCCCCGCAACACATGCAGGGCTTCTGATTCGGTTTATAACTCGAAAAACTTATTCAGATTCGATGCTGATAAATTTGCGGTTTTTCGGGCCTTTAACTTCGAATTTAACTTTCCCGTCAGCTAATGCGAACAGAGTGTGATCGCGACCACAACCAACGTTATTGCCAGCGTGGAATTTAGTGCCACGTTGACGAACAATGATGCTGCCTGCTAACACAGACTCGCCACCAAAACGTTTTACACCCAGACGTTTGCTTTCAGAATCGCGGCCATTACGAGTTGAGCCGCCAGCCTTTTTGTGTGCCATTAATCTGCTCTCCTAAATCTTAAGCGATGCCAGTGATTTTAACATCGGTGAACCACTGACGGTGGCCTTGCTGCTTACGGCTGTGTTTACGACGACGAAACTTAACGATTTTAATTTTCTCGCCACGACCGTGGGCAACGACTTCAGCTTTGATTTTAACGCCTTCAACGACAGGAGCGCCGATTTTAATGTCATCACCATTAGCGACCATCAGAACCTGGTCAAACTCAACAGTTTCACCTGTTGCGATGTCCAGTTTTTCCAGGCGAATAGTTTGACCTTCGCTGACTCGGTGTTGTTTACCACCACTTTGGAAAACCGCGTACATATAAACTCCGCTTTCCGCACGCCCCCTTAAATATCATTCCAGAGCGCGCTATAAATATTCATAATAGGGCGCGAATTCTACGCAAAAAAGCCTAAGAAGACAAGTGCAGAATTAGAGCAGATGATAAAAAAACATAGTTGCTGAATTGTCATTTATTTAGACTGTTTTTCGAGTACAATCAAGACACAGCAATAACTATTTTAATGTTAATATGAACACAGCCCTGCATTAAAACCCATAGCCGAAAAAATATGAATTTAGAATCTATTATCAAGCTAACCGCTGATGATATGGCAGCGGTAAATGAAACCATTCTTAGTCAGTTGAATTCTGACGTTACTCTTATCAATCAGTTGGGCTACTACATAATCAGTGGCGGTGGAAAACGCCTCCGCCCAATCATTGCCATCCTGGCTAGCAAAGCATTGGGTTATCAGGGTGATAAGCATATTACTGTTGCCGCATTAATTGAATTTATCCACACAGCAACTTTGTTACATGATGATGTTGTGGATGAATCAGACATGCGACGTGGCAAAGCGACCGCCAATGCCATGTTTGGTAATGCAGCAAGCGTACTGGTTGGTGACTTTATATACACCCGTTCTTTCCAGATGATGACCGCTCTTAACTCTATGCGAGTTCTTAAATTGATGTCAGCAGCAACCAATGTTATCGCTGAAGGTGAAGTTTTACAGTTGATGAACTGCAATGATCCAAATATTTCTGAAAATGATTATATGCGGGTGATTTACAGTAAAACAGCACGATTATTTGAAGTCGCCGCACATGCTTCTGCAATTCTTTCTAACGCCACCTCAGAGCAAGAAACAGCTTTACAAAATTACGGACGTTATTTAGGCACTGCATTCCAGTTAATAGATGACTTACTAGATTATGATGCCGATAGCGATACATTAGGCAAAAACACCGGTGATGACCTTAACGAAGGTAAACCGACATTACCTTTACTGCACGCCATGAATCATGGTACTCCAGAACAATCAGCACTCATTCGTGAAGCAATTGAAAAAGGTAATGGCCGCCATTTACTCGAAACCGTACTGGTAACCATGAAACAGTGCGGCTCACTGGGATATACCCGTAAACGAGCAGAGGAAGAAGCAGATAAAGCAATAGCTGCTTTGCAGGCGCTGGAAAACTCCCCATACAAGCAAGCACTCGTGGGGTTAGCCCATATTGCCGTACAACGCCTTTCTTAATCGATAGAACAAACTTAATCGATAAATAAAACCTGGGATTAATCTGACTCCAGGTTTTTCTCTGCGTCTTCAGCACCTACATCAATATAACCAATAAGTTTTGCCAGCCCCTCTCGAAGGATAAATTTCACAATTTTTTCCCGCTCAACTTTAGTTAGTTGATAGTAAGCCTCAATCCAAATTAAGAATGGGTCTTGCCGTTTGTTTGCATAATCAACAGTGCTTTCCCCTACAGATAGCACATTAAGTACATCCTCAGGCAAGCTATTTATATGATATTCAAGAGCCTTGCCCTGAACACCCCGTTTACGTCTATATTCCCATCCTTCCCGCCTTGCCATCAGATTTATTCCCTGAGGCGAAGAAGGAAGTCCGGCAATACCAACCAGCTCTTTAGCTGAGTACCATTCTTTTTTCATACTTTTCTTCTCACTTTGCACCGGGATAATGAAGAAGAATCCAAGTTAGTTGGCATTTTTAATTTCCAAAAATAGGTCAAATAACAGAAAGTTTTTCTAAAAAACTTCTGATACCATCCCGTAAGATCATGGCTGTCACAGCCTGTTTCTCAGATTCTGATAACTGATGGAAAGCACCAACCCAAATCGATAAAGGATCTTGCTTCTGCACCTGATACTCAGAAGATGATTCATGAAGCTCCAGTGCTGCAATGGTCGTTTCCGGGAAACAGGAGTAGTGATACTCTACCGCTTTACCCTGTTTACCTCGTCTTTTCTGACGTAACCACTCCTCGCGTTTTGCTCTGGCATTAACTCCTTGTGGTGATCCAGGTAACTCACCCACGCCGATTAACTCCTTGGCCGAATACCACTCTTTTTTCATCGCGTTTCTCTATTTTTGTAACCAAGTTCAAAAAAGAAGTTTTTAAGAAAAAATTTGGAAATATTTTCAGAAAAATAATGCTATTTTATTTCTCAATAACAGGTTTAAGTTCGTTATTAATCTCATGCGTACCTGTTATTTATACCACTAATGGCATCAAATTTAATAAAAAAAGGATTAAAAATGATTTCAAGGAAATCTGATTGGCATCCTGCCGATATAATTGCAGCTTTACGCAAGCGGGGAACAACCTTAGCTGAAGTATCACGCAGAGCGGGGCTTAGCTCGTCGACCCTAGCCAATGCGCTGTCTCGGCCGTGGCCAAAGGGGGAATGGATAATTGCGAATTATCTGGAAATACATCCTTCAGAAATTTGGCCAAGTCGTTATTTTGATCCAAATACTGGAGAATTATTAGAAAGGAAAGTACGCGAACAAACAAATAATTAGCTAACGAATTATATTCGTTGAATAAAAACCGCCGGTAATTCGCTATACCAGCGGTTTTATTATTTCATAGATATATATTTTTTACTTATAAAATATATAAATTAGTTATTAATAAATTTTTCGCCTAATTCTATATCTTTTCTCAATACATCTAGCATGCCTTCCAGCGCTTTCTGCTCAAAATCACTCAACTGACCAATGTCCAAGCGCTCTTCTACGCCATTTTTACCCAAACGAACCGGCTGAGCGAAGAAGCGAGCATATTCGCCATCACCTTCAACATAAGCACACTCTACAACATCACTTTCGCCTTGTAAGCCGCGGACCAAAGAGAGCCCCAAACGAGCCGCAGCTTGCCCCATAGACAGAGTTGCAGATCCTCCACCCGCTTTAGCTTCAACCACTTCAGTACCGGCATTTTGAATACGTTTAGTTAAGGCAACCAACTCTTCATCAGTAAAGCTTACACCTGGGATCTGCGACAACAGAGGTAATATTGTCACACCGGAATGACCACCGATGACGGGCACTTCGATTTCCTGTGGTTTTTTATCTTTCAATTCAGCAACAAAAGTATTAGAACGAATAACATCTAGAGTTGTGATGCCAAACAGGCGGTTTTTGTCATATACACCCGCTTTTTTCAGCACTTCGGCTGCAATAGCTACAGTTGTGTTGACTGGGTTAGTAATAATCCCAATCAGTGCTTTCGGACAAGTTTTAGCCACTTGCTCTACCAGGTTACGAACGATACCCGCGTTAACATTAAACAGATCTGAACGATCCATGCCAGGTTTACGGGCAACACCCGCAGAAATCAATACAACATCTGCTCCCTCTAACGCAGGAGTGGCATCTTCACCGGCAAAGCCTTTAATTTTCACTTCCGTTGGAATGTGGCTCAGATCAACAGCCACCCCAGGTGTCACTGGAGCGATATCATATAAAGAGAGTTCTGAACCTGAAGGAAGCTGGGTTTTTAGTAGAAGAGCAAGAGCCTGACCAATACCACCGGCTGCACCGAGAACTGCAACTTTCATCCTGATACTCCTTAAATCGTTTATACTTTAAAATGCTGTGAATTCATCTGGTTAAGAACCATAGATTACTACGTTTTTGAAAACAATCTATTAACAGCCAAATTGTGGACTTACGCTCTAATAGTGGGACGCAAAAGTCGCCGTATTCTAGGCAAAATGCTTATCTGTTAATGAGATAACGGACACTATTTTGAGAATTTCCCTATGATTTTACGAAATAATCGGCTAAATACCTTACACCCAACAACAACGCCAAACAATATCATTTGATTAACAATATATTTACCTGAATAACCAACTAAAAAAAGCAAATTTTCATATTCATGTTTTATGAATTTCTATATAACATAAGGCCAATTTTGCTCGGTTCAAACTGGCTATAAAATCATTATTATTGCATAAAAATGCATTTATATGCATAATATCAAGCTTCATAGCTGACTGAATATGGTGAAATATGCGTACTCCCTCTAAACAGGAAGATTTAGTAAAAGCTTTCAAGGCGTTATTGAAAGAAGAAAAATTTAGCTCTCAAGGTGAAATTGTCACCGCTTTACTGGAAGAAGGTTTTGAGAACATTAATCAATCCAAAGTTTCCAGAATGCTCACTAAATTTGGCGCTGTTCGCACCCGGAATGCCAAAATGGAGATGGTCTACTGTCTGCCTGCTGAACTTGGCGTCCCAACAGCCACTAGCCCACTAAAAAACTTGGTACTGGACGTTGATCACAACCATTCAATTGTTGTCATTCGCACAAGTCCCGGTGCTGCACAGCTTATTGCACGTCTGCTAGATTCTCTTGGTAAAGCAGAAGGTATACTTGGCAGTATCGCTGGCGATGACACCATTTTTACCACACCAGCTAGAGGTTTTACGGCAGAACAGTTACGTGAAGCAATTCTTGGGTTATTCGAACAAGAACTTTAAATGAACGCGCCAACAATGGCGCGATTCATTTTCCCTTGGTTATTTTCAGGATCGACAAACTTTTTTATTCAGTGCAAATAGCAATTTTTCATGAATACCACCAAACCCACCATTACTCATAACCAGAATATGATCACCCTGTTGTGCCTTATCAACAATCATATTTACCAGTGAATCGATATCGGCACTCCAGTAAGCAGGCTGAACACAGCGATCTGCAATTTCTGATACATGCCATTTAATATTAGCTGGCTGAAATAAGAACACTTCGTCAGCACGTCCTAGTGCTGGCGCGATCTCATTCTTACTGATACCCATTCTCATGGTATTTGAACGCGGTTCCAACACAGTAATAATACGCGCAGTTCCACCAACCTTACTACGCAGAGCTTCTAAAGTTGCCAACATTGCTGTCGGGTGATGTGCAAAATCATCATAAACAGTGATGCCATTCTCTTCACCACGTAGCTCAAGGCGACGACGTGCATTAATAAATTCACTTATAGCACAACAGGCATCTGCTGGCTGGACACCAACATGATGTGCAGCGGCAATTGCAATCAGCCCGTTGCGCATATTATGTTCACCCACCAGCGACCAGTTCACTTCTCCAACAACTTTACCATCATAAAACACCTGATAATTACGGCTGTCTGTGCTGATCTTTTTTGCCTGCCAGTTACCAGTTTCACCCACTAGCTCCAATTTACTCCAACAGCCCATAGACAAAACCTGTTTCAGGTTAATATCGTTATCCGGGACAAGGATCTTACCACTACCCGGAACGATCCTAACAAGATGATGGAACTGTCTCTGAATAGCTGCCAGATCGCCAAAAATATCGCCATGATCGAATTCCAGATTGTTCATGATCAGCGTACGTGGGCTGTAATGCACAAACTTAGATCGTTTATCAAAAAAAGCACTGTCATATTCATCAGCTTCTATTACGAAAAACGGGCTTTCCCCGATCTGAGCTGATGTTTCAAAATTCCCCGGAACACCACCAATTAAGAAACCTGGTTTATAACCACAAGCTTCCAAAATCCAGGCTAACATACCCGCAGTCGTTGTCTTGCCATGCGTCCCTGCAACCGCCAGCACCCAACGTTCAGGCAAAACATAATCATGCAGCCATTGTGGGCCAGAAGTATAAGGGAGCCCACGCTCCAACACAGCTTCTACACAAGAATTCCCACGGCTCATAATATTACCGATGATGACCATATCTGGCGCAGAATCCAACTGTGCCGGGTCATATCCCTGAATCAGATTAATCCCATGTTTTTCCAGTAAGGTACTCATTGGTGGATAAACATTGGCATCAGAACCAGTCACTTCATGGCCAAGAGAACGTGCCAAAATTGCCAGTCCACCCATAAAAGTGCCGCAGATACCAAGAATATGAATACGCATTGATTTCCTATTCCATAGCATGAAGTTAGCCACTATTCTAACCATCAATAGCAAGATAAGAAATGGAATAGCCTATGAATCATCCCTTTCTTTGGCTAAACTGCCCGCGTAAGAGTGCAATGGTCACTCTAAAACCACTATCAAATCACATTCAGGACTTTCGTCATGAAAACATTAGGCGAATTCATCGTCGAAAAGCAGCACGATTTTTCTCACGCTACGGGTGAACTCACGGCATTGCTTTCCGCTATTAAGCTCGGAGCGAAAATCATTCACCGTGATATCAACAAAGCCGGTTTAGTGGATATTTTAGGGACCAGCGGTGTGTCCAATATCCAAGGCGAGGTGCAGATGAAACTGGACCTGTATGCTAATGAAAAACTCAAAGCAGCACTGAAAGCACGCGGTGAAGTTGCGGGGATCGCTTCAGAAGAAGAAGATAATATCGTTATTTTCGAAGGAGACCGCGCAGAAAACGCAAAATATGTTGTTTTGATGGACCCATTGGATGGTTCTTCAAATATTGATGTAAACGTTTCCGTCGGTACTATCTTCTCTATCTACCGCCGTATTACCCCCATCGGCCAGCCAGTGACTGAAAAAGATTTCCTGCAACCAGGCCATCGTCAGGTTGCCGCCGGATATGTTGTTTACGGTTCTTCAACTATGCTGGTCTACACCACCGGCTGTGGGGTACACGCCTTTACTTACGATCCTTCTTTGGGAGTATTTTGTCTTTCCCATGAGAAAGTTCAGTTCCCACCCAATGGCAATATGTATTCCATCAACGAAGGAAATTACATCAAATTCCCTATGGGGGTAAAGAAATACATCAAATATTGCCAGGAACAAGATGAAGCCACTCAGCGCCCTTATACTACCCGTTATATTGGTTCGCTGGTTGCTGATTTCCACCGTAATTTACTGAAAGGCGGTATCTACATTTACCCAAGCACCGCCAATCATCCATCAGGAAAATTACGCCTGCTGTATGAATGTAACCCAATGGCATTCCTGGCTGAACAAGCCGGCGGTAAAGCGAGTGATGGAGTTAATCGCATTCTAGATATCATCCCATCCAAACTGCATCAGCGCGTCCCTTTCTTTGTGGGTAGTAAATCAATGGTGGAGAAAGCAGAGAGTTTTATGGCTGAGTTCCCAGATGAGTAATTTCATCGGTTAATTACGGATAAGCGGCGGGATTTTTCGTCGCTTTTTTGATTTTAACTAGTTACTTTATTACTGATTGGTGACCACCTAACAGATCACCTTCAATAAAATGGCGACTACACAAAATCGTGCACAAGCTAAAGGAGTAGTCACCACTTCTGTCAGATATGAAAAATTCGCCCATCTCCAGTTGGGAGTTCTACGGTTAGGCTAAGTTTGCCTCCCATAGCTTCAACATAACGCTTTAACGTAGCCAGTTTTATATCGTTACCCCGTTGTTCTATTTGCGTAATTGCAGGCTGACTAACACCTAAACTATCCGCCAGTTTTTTCTGAGAGATATTCAGCTCTTCTCTCATCAGTTGCAAACCAGTTTCTAAAATCATTTCATCAGCCATCTGTTTTATATCTGTTCGATCTTCAACAGAAAATTCTCGTATCTTATCTTTAAGAGTTTTCATTTTTACCCTCCAAACTCGCTAAGTGAGCTTCATACTCAGCATCAGCCACCGAGATCATTTCTTTGTAAAAATGCTTTTCGTTCCCTGTCTTATCACCAGCACATAGAACAATAGCTCGTCTTAATGGGTCAAAGGCAAAAAATGCTCTTATTGGCCTCCCCTTACACTGAATTCTTAGCTCTTTCATATTGTTAAATTTTGAACCATACAAAGAGTCAACAACAGGACGGCCTTAGTTGAGGACCAAACACTTCTAACACACTAAGGTCTGCCAATATTTTTTTCTGGGTACTGATATCTTGTTCATCAAACCAATCTTCAAATCGACCGGTTAAAATTATAGTCCACACAACAACCTCATAAGTCATGACTTATGACAACATAATATAATCCACAACTTATATATCAATATGTAAATACAAAAAATGCCCTATACAGAAGCTAACTGCACCTTTGTCATGTGTGGTAATGAGCATGTCACTGCTTATTATGCTCTCGCCAGTAGCAGTGTTAAACGACCTTCTGTTCTAGGTTTTATAGTGACTGCACCACGGGGCCATCATCAAACTTAGAGACAACATTTACCAACAAGCTACTTGTCAGAAAAATGGAGAGTACTTTAAAAAATGTTTTGGCTATAATACTCCCCACTCTATTCTGGTTTGAAATAAAGGAAACTTTCATGAGCCTGAACTTAGTACCGGCAGGAAAAGAACTGCCTGAAGATATCTATGTCATTATTGAGATCCCTGCAAATGCCGATCCGATTAAATATGAAATTGATAAAGAATCCGGTGCACTGTTTGTAGACCGTTTCATGTCTACCGCGATGTTCTATCCATGCAACTATGGTTACATCAACAACACTTTATCTCTGGATGGTGACCCGGTTGATGTTCTGGTTCCGACGCCATACCCACTACAACCAGGCTCTGTGATTCGTTGCCGTCCGGTTGGCGTTCTGAAAATGACTGATGAATCAGGTGAAGACGCGAAACTGGTTGCAGTTCCACATAGCAAACTAACCAAAGAGTATGATCACATTAAAGATGTGAACGATCTACCAGAACTACTGCGCGCTCAGATCACTCACTTCTTTGAGCGCTATAAAGATCTGGAAAAAGGTAAGTGGGTTAAAGTGGATGGTTGGGATAATGCCGAAGCTGCTAAAGCAGAAATTATCTCCTCTTTCGAACGTGCCGCTAAGAAATAGTTTTTTCCTGTTTGAATAATTAAAAAACCTCTGGGGAACATCACCAACAGAGGTTTTTTAATACCATACTCCCTTTTTATTACAAAAAAAGGCTTTTTATTTACTCTTCCGCATGACGCTTCAACCAGTCACCGCTTTTTATCCGCCGTAAACCAGTTATTGGAAACTGATAAAGATATATCCATGCATTGCCATACGGTGTCTGAATCAATTCCCTTAGATACTCCCGCGAATTATCTTTCAAATCGTCTAATTCTGTCAGGATAGTAGAATTGATTCGATATACCTCACATTCAATACTTCCGTCACCACGGACAACCGCAGGATAATGCCCAAGGTCATATAGCTCATAGCCTTCCAGCCGATGATCACCTAACCATTGAGCATCGGTCATCCAGTGATGATTGCCCTGTTTGCGCCGTAAGCTGCCATAAACAATAATTCGCATTTTTAAAACTCAAACTGATAGAGCAAATCCAATGTCTGATCAATACCAGACACCGCTTCCAGATACAATCTAGGCATTAACCTATAACGTAAGGTTAATGTTGCCAGTGAATCAAATATACCAACACCATACTTAACTTGCAGATCTTTTGTAATCTTTCCGCTAACAACTACCTGTGATTTATCACCAACCCCCTGAGTATCCAGTGCTAAGTCAGAAACACCAAATATTTCACCGATCTTACCTACCAACTGACCACTCTGTGCAACCCCCAAACCTATTAATATTGCCGTCATCTGTGAGTTGTCCGAGTTACTATTCTCTAACCCTTCACCACGCAACAGATAAGAAAGTGCTTCCAATTGTGATCTAACAGGCTCTGAGAAAATTTCTACTTTTGGCTGATCCGCCAAACCGGTCACCCTTACCCCTGCAATAACCTGTCCATCGGTAGAATCTGGATTACGAATAGCTTCAATATTCAGCAATGGCTGATCAGGTGGACCGGAGAACATAATCAGCCCTTTACGAACAATCAGATCCTGCCCATAAGTATGGAAACGACCATCAAGAATATCAACTTGACCATTCAAACCCAGTCCCTGTTTATCTTGAACAACCTTCAAATCACCTTTAAGTTGCGCTTTAAGGCCGAAAGCACTGAGACGAACATCGTCTCCTATATGAATCGTCAAATTACTTTGAATTGGGATCGACGCTTTTTTCTCTTGTAATGGCTGAAGATTCTCATTCAATATAATTTCATCCGGTGAAGCTTCAACTGTCGATTCTGGTAGCTCCTTCACAGTAATACGCGCCCAAGGAATACCAACGCTACCATCCAATTTCAGCAACTGAGGAGAAGCCTCAAACACCAGAGCAGGGCTAACATCAATTTTCAACATTGGTGGAAAAACCACTCTTAACTTATCACCATTAGCCGCCACTCTC
This sequence comes from Photorhabdus hindustanensis, assembly GCF_002968995.1. Lineage (NCBI taxonomy): Bacteria > Pseudomonadati > Pseudomonadota > Gammaproteobacteria > Enterobacterales > Morganellaceae > Photorhabdus > Photorhabdus hindustanensis. The sequence goes on along the minus strand of NZ_PUWT01000008.1, from coordinate 78,510 downwards.
GCATGCCATGCATCCACATTGCGCCAGTCTGCATCACCATTCAGGTTAAGTTGTCCTTTCGGGGTTTTGATAACCCCCTCAAGAACAGAGTGTACTCCATCAAAATTCACACCGATTTGCCCTTGAGTAATATCAAATGGTATCCAGTGACCTGAAACTTGCAATGCACCCAAGTTCAACCGACCAAATAATAATGGATTTTTGATATTACCACCCAGACGCAGGTTAGCATTCAAATGACCTTCCGCCTTATCACCGTTCCCTAGAATCGGCTTGATTAACGCCAATGAAATATCCTGAACATCGACATTACCCGACAGCTTACGGCTCCCTGCAAGATCAGCAATCTGAACGTCACCGTTAAACTGACCATTTCCCATAATCTTAAACAACCAATTCAGCTTTGCCGTGCCATTCTTCAAGCCTGCATTGAGTGTCAGCGTCTGGAAATCTACCGGTAACACAGTACCATCAACCATCTGCTTAACCTGCACCCCATCACCACGCAAAATAACATTGGCCTGAGGTAATCCGCCGTCCGCACTCCATTTAACGTCAGCATTGCCACTGAATATCCCTTTCAAATGTGTTTCAGGTCCCAGTAATGGCTGAATCATAGCAAGATCAAAGCGTTCAAGAATAAGGGATGCGCTACCGCTGGCGCCTGCTTCAATGAGTTTAGGTACGCAGAGCCGCGCATGTGGATTCAGCCAACAATGCGTGCCCACAGTGACTTTCTGTTGCTGATTAAGATAATCGAGAGTTATTGCTTTAGTTAAACGCCATTCTCCAACCGGGGTGTCAAAACGGGTATTGTCGATGCTGCCTTTCCATCGCTGTTGCTTACGATCAAAACTACCATTAAGCGAAAGTTGACCGGCAATCGGCTCACCGTCGACCTTCAATTGCAAGTTGTGCTGTTTCTCATTGCCCTTTGCATCCAACGTCAAATTACGGACAATCAAATCCGCCTGTTTTAACTGACTGACTTTAACAGCAAGATCCCCGTGGATCTGTTCATCAGAACGTACATTCCCCTTTACACTCACACGATCAATGCGCAAATCCTGCCACTTCAATCCACTGGCATTGAGATCAGCCAAAAGCTGAGGCGCTTGTATATTACCGCGCAGTTTCAGCGTCCCATTCACGACACCGCCAAGCCCCGGTAATATGCCATCCAGCTTCGGTGCATTGATATCGCCATCCAGTTTCCACTGTTTGGACAACTGGCCCTGGAGATTCATTTTATTGCGCCCTAAAGCCAGCTCAAATTGAGGAATATTCCACTGACCAACCGCGTTACCAGAAATCTTACCTTTGGCTTTTACTAAGTTCTGTTTTACGTTGCCGTCCAACGTGATTTCCGGGATCTGGAGCTGCCAACTACCACCGTGTAAACTACCACGGGTCACTATTTTCCCCTCTATTTTTGCAGGCCATTCCGGCCACTGTTTAGCGGTATTGATCCCGGAGAGTATCAGCACCGTATTCCAACTTATAGCTTTGCTCCAATCCGCCACACCTGCCAATTCAGCCTTTCCCTGCAAAGCAGATAGGCGTAGGCGAGTCAACTTAAACTGCTCTTCATTGCCTTTAGCATCTAACACAAGTAATGCCGGTGGAATTTCATTTCCCTTAATACCGGAACGCAATGACAAATCATAGCCACTGGCCTTACCATTCAGGCGCATTTTTATGCCATCAAGCTGATATTCAGGCGTCCCCGTTAAAGGCCAACTCAGTTGCTGGCTTTCAAACGTCATCCGCACTGGTAAACCTGTCTTCGCCAGTTCCGCTTGAGCATCAAGTTTAGCGCTGACAGGACCAGACAAATTCAGCCCTAGACTGAGCTGCTCCAGTAAAGCGCCATTAAGTTTTACATTAACCTTCTGCCCTTGGATCTCTTGTCGACTTAATTCACCCTTTATTAGCAGTTTTATCGGCCACTGCTGCGCCAGAGTCGCGGAACCATTAACGGCAAGAGAACCTTCCGGCATTTTAACATTCAATTTATTGAGCTGAATCTGCTGTCCCTGATTGCTGAGTTGCAGTAAAAACTCATTGATTGTGATATTGGTATCACCCGTCAGCCGTAATTGCTTACCACTGATCCCTTCAACAGTCATATCCAGTGGAATAGGCACTTCTGGCAACGTTGCCAATAGCGGCTGGGAGAACAATTTTTTCAGGATTTCCGCCAACGATTTTTCCGGTTCACTCCCTCGTTTCGCTTTCTCCTCTGCTTCCGCCGTTTTCAGCCGTTCAGGGGGAGTTTTTGGCAGTCCCACCAGCAATCCATTAATTTTCGTTGGCTTAAGCGTTAATGCTTTTTGCTGCCACTGAGCTGCGGTCCTAAATTCATCAAGGGCAAATACCGTATCATTTACGGTGACAGTGACATTTTTAACAGATAGCAAATCAAGTGAGACTGGATACGGCGTCCTCAGTTCAGTCAAAGGCTCTGACTTTGATGATGGTTCTCCCGCAGGGGACAATTGGCTAGTATTAATCGCCACTTTTACACCCTCCGTCGTCAATGCATTAACACATAACTGACTATTTTTCAGACAAGAAAGACGCAATGAAAGGTGGAGTTGATTGACACTGACATTCACACCGGGCATTTGATACTTAACGCCTTTCAGAGTCAAATCACGCCAACCACCACTGACGCTGGCTATATCTAGCCCCGGAACCCAACGGGCAGCACTGTTAATCATAAAATGCAGGCCAGATTGCGTTCCTACCAACCCGGCAACAGCAATAACCAACAAAGCCACCATCAGCAGAAAAGCAATACTGACCTTTTTAATCCATCTCATAATTCAGATCCTAACCCGATGTAAAACTGGATATTACGGGATTCTGAATCCCCTATTGGTCTGGCAAGGTCAAATTTAATGGGCCCGACTGGAGAAGCCCAACGCACACCAACACCTACGCCGGTTTTAAAATTGCTTTTTCTAATGTCATTAATGGCCTCACCGGTATCAACAAAAACAGCACTCCACCAATTACCCGTTACGTTATATTGGTACTCAAGAGAACCCACAACCAGTGCGGATGCACCGGTCAATTTTCCTTTGTCGTCTTTAGGAGAAATTTTCTGATATCTGTAACCACGGACACTATGATCACCGCCAGCGAAAAAGCGTAAGTCAGGGGGAACCTTCTCGAATGCATTGGTTTCTATCCAACCCAAATTACCCCGAGCAACAAAACGGTGATTATCCCAATAAGTTCTGATCCAAACGTTTTGCGCCTGTAACACCAAGAAATCGACATCGGAACCCCAGAGGGTATCGGAGATATCAATAGAATAGCGCTGGCTATCGCCCCAATAAGGCATCGTCCCCCCACGCTGGCGAATACGGCTAACATTTGCTCCTGGGTACAATAACATTGCCGTATTGGTGACATTAGCCTGAGTAAAGTGGCTGAGACTCCAACGCATATTGATCCCATACTGCCACCCCGTTGAAAGATCCCAATTACGGGAAAGATTTACTGTCGCGGTATCTGATACGGTATCATTGATATCTTTACGCTTATAACCCGTCTGCAATGCGTAATATTGCTCTAACGGGTTTACTTTCAGCGGCATTTTATAGGTGGCATCAACAACCTGTTCAGGTGCAGAAAGGTTGATGCTGGTGCTAAGGCTGTGTCCGCGGGAATTAAGCCAGGGTTTTGTCCATTTCGCCTTTACCCGTGGTCCTACATCAGATCCATAACCCCCACCCAGTTCAACATAGTTTTTGGAACGTGGAGTTAATACCGCTTCAAGAGGAAGCATCCCGTCACCGTTTTTTCTCGCGGTATTAAAATCCGGTGTAACTACCGCTGAGTTAAACCAGCCAGTTTCTGCTAACCGCCGATTCAATTCGGCCAATTGTTCTGAGGTATAAAAATCCCCTTCTTTGAACGGAACCAGAGGATTCAGATAATCTTCGCGGATCTGTGAACCACGATAACGTATCTGACCAAAGTGATAACGCTCACCGCTATTAAAAACAAAGTCCCAGAATGCCTCATGCCGCATTTTGGAAACACCCAATTGGCTCTTTTTCATAACAGCGTCAAAATAACCTTTCCTAATAGCAAGCCCGGTCAGAGAACCTTTAAGGCTTTCATATTCATCATGATTAAGAACCGTTCCTTTCTTTGGGCTTTTGCTTTTTACCAGTTTGGCATAATCTCCATCTGTCTTTGCCCCACCTTCCAAAACAACATTAACACCGGCGATTCGCACAGGTTCACCTGCGGTAACTTTTGCCGTTAATACCGAGCGAGCAGGCGGTTTATTTTCCTGATAGGTAAACTCGATAATAGGTTCATAATAACCAAGCGGGCGCAAGCCTTCACGAATCGCTTTATCTACACGAGATCGGAAACGGCCATCTGGCGCAACTTCATCTGTGCTGATAGTGGAGAGATGAATTCGGGCATTTTTCTCTAAACTGCCTGTTAGTCCCTCTATTTTCAGACGAAGATTAGCGCTATAAGCAATGGGAGAGGCGATAGACACACAAAGAAAGCATAAAACGGGGTATCTTGACACGCGAACTCCTAACCTGATCGGAATAATTTGACTATAATAAATTTATCTTGAGTAAAGTTTATAATATATACAATCTATTAATGTCTGAAAACTTAATAATTACGGGAGTGAATTGTGCCAACAGCTAATAAAAGCCTATCTATTGATCCTCAAAGCGCATTACCAGGCAGAACCGAGCCACTTAAGGTTTCACCTAACCATGCTGTTACCGATCATGCGATAGAACCTGTCCCAGAAAATATGGAAGTTGCCTATTTTGGTATGGGATGCTTCTGGGGCGTAGAACGCCTATTCTGGCAACAACCTGATATTTACACCACCTCCGCAGGTTATAGCGGCGGTACAACAGAGAATCCAACTTACGAAGAAGTTTGTAGCGGCCTGACCGGACATGCTGAGGTTGTTAGAATTGTTTACGATCCAGCAAAAAACAGCTACGAAAACTTATTAAGACTTTTCTGGGAAAACCACGATCCCGCTCAAGGAATGCGCCAGGGCGGGGATATTGGTACTCAGTATCGCTCCACGATTTATACCGTGTCACCTCAGCAACATGAACTGGCATTAGCCAGCCTTGAACGTTTCCAACAAGCAATGCAACAGAAAGGGGATAACCGCCCTATTACAACGGAGATCACAGAAGCGGGGCCATTCTATTTCGCTGAAGACTATCATCAACAATATCTATTTAAAAATCCTGAGGGGTATTGTGGACTAGGCGGTATTGGTGTTTGCTTGCCCCAAATGAACAAAAACTAGTCGTTGCATTTTATTGATGTTATAATTACCACACTAATTAGTGGTTTTCTAAGTGATTGTTATCGCTTTTTATTTTATATGATTTTTATTGTTTCCTCCGGTGCTCTTCTAAATGACAGCCTACCCTACCACCGGAGGTAAAACACGGACCCCATATGCTAAATAGTCTCTTAATAGTGTTTCTATTGTGCGCGATAAGCGCCTTTTTTTCGTTATCTGAAATCTCTCTTGCTGCCTCCAGACGAATCAAACTAAAACTGATGGTCGATGAGGGTAATGTCAACGCAGCCCATGTCCTCAAATTACAAGAAACACCGGGAATGTTTTTTACCGTGGTGCAAATCGGCCTAAATGCAGTGGCAATTTTGGCAGGTGTTGTCGGTGAATCCGCATTCTCCCCTTCACTGAAAGCTTTTTTCATGAAATTTATGCGTCCTGAATGGGCGGAACAGTTGGGCTTTATCTGCTCATTTACCATTGTAACCAGTATATTCATTTTACTCGCAGACTTGACGCCAAAACGTATCGGCATGATCAAGCCTGAAGCCGTCGCAGTGAAAATCGTAAACCCAATGCGTTTCTGTCTGACAGTTTTCCGCCCATTAGTTTGGCTATTTAATGGCTTGTCTGATCTTATCTTTAAGATCTTTAAAATTCCGACCGCACGTAATGAAGACATCACATCTGATGATATTTTTGCGGTTGTGGAAGCAGGCGCTGTTGCTGGTGTGCTGCGTAAACAAGAGCATGAACTGATTGAAAACGTGTTCGAACTCGAATCCCGCACAGTGCCCTCTGCCATGACCTCAAGGGAAAGTATCATCTACTTCGATAAGAATGAAAGTGAAGAAAGTATCAAACAACAGGTTTCTAGCCAGCCACACTCCAAATACCTGATATGTGATGGAGATATTGACCACGTTATCGGTTATGTGGATTCCAAAGACCTACTCAACCGTGTTCTGAGTGGTCAAAACCTAAGCTTCAACAAAGGTGTCCAAATCCGCAACGCGCTGATCATTCCAGATACTTTGACGCTTTCCGATGCTTTAGAAAGCTTTAAAGCGGCGGGTGAAGACTTTGCCATTATCCTGAATGAATATGCGCTGGTAATGGGTGTGATTACCCTTAATGATGTTATGACCACCCTGATGGGTGATTTAGTCGGTCAAGGACAAGAAGAGCAGATTATCATCCGTGACGAAAATTCATGGTTAGTAGAAGGGGGAACACCTATCGATGATGTACAGCGGGTACTGGATATTGATGACTTTCCTGATTCAAGTAACTATGAAACCATTGCAGGTTTCATGATGTTCCGGCTGCGCAAAATTCCAAAGCGTACCGATTCAGTCAAATTTGCTGGTTACAAGTTTGAAGTTGTCGATATTGATAACTACAAAATCGATCAGCTACTAGTCACAAAAGTCACTGATATTCCCACCGTGACGCCAACACAAAACCTACTTATCAGTGATGATAGATAAATAAAAACGGCCTATTCTTGAACTAAGGCCGTTTAATATTCTCGTGTCAAGCGCCACTTATTTTTATTTGTGGCGCTGATTACATCAGTATGCAACCCGACTCTTTTTCGTTATCTATCCTATTTCGGCCTGCAAACGTAGCACTTGCTGATTGACTTCGCTCATTACACTAAAATGGCGCTTATCTCTCACCTTCGGTGGTAAAATTTTGCCACAGTCGAATTCAAAAGCCCCCATATCTTTAATGTATAAACGTCCACGGAATAAAGTTTTAACGTAGAGAGCAATTTTCAGTGGGTTATATCGGTGAAAAATTTTCATCTCTGCTTTTTTCCTCCTAAGTGCTTCTTACGGTTACGTTTGGTGAACCAACTCCATACACGATACCGTTATGTAGAATAATAGACTGAATTTATCCGATTTTGTTCCCTCCATTTTTAGTTTTATGCACCGAATTTACATAAAATGACAGATATTTAGATATACATAACTATGTAACTTTATCTCTTACTTAATGTTAAAAATTTGATCTTCTTTAAAGAGATAAATCAGTTAATACCCGCTATGCTAGAGATCCATGTATTGTCACATTAACCTACAAAGGAAAAATTATGATAAAGAACTTTATGCTATATGCCGTGCTACTTTGTTCTCCTGCTTTAGCATTCGCTCACAACATCAATTTGGAACAACAAGTTCCTGCGATCAGCGTTTCTGATAAAGGTGAATTGCTACTCAACAATAACAAGTTTAGCTACCAAAATTGGGATAGTGGAAAACTGATTGGTAAAGTGAGAGTCATACAACATATTGCAGGTCGTAGTGCCGCTAAAGAGATAAATGCTCCACTGATAGAAGAGATAAAACGCGCTGATTTTTCAAAAGAAAAATACCAAACAACCACCATCATCAATGTCAGTGATGCCATATTCGGTACTGGACCATTTGTCCGCAGCAGTATTGAAGATAGCAAAAAAGAGTTTCCGTGGTCTCAGTTTATCGCTGACAGCAACGGTGTGGTCAAAAAAGCTTGGCAGTTGGAAGCGAAAAGTTCTGCCATTATTGTCCTGGACAAAAATGGCGCAGCGAAGTTTGCTAAAGAAGGTAAGCTAAACAGTAGCGAAATCAAACAAGTCATTGAATTAGTTCGTAAAGAACTACAGTAAAAACATCCGTGGTGATAACGACTTGCAGGTATGTTTTCGTTTGCCCTTATCACCACCATTCTGCTAAAAAACAAATCTGAAAAACAAATCTGCTAGAAAACAACCACGATTAAAAAATCGTTACTCTAAATCCCGGATTTAGGAATGATTCACGAGGCGTATAATCTAGAGTCTGACCTTTCCAATTCGTCACGTGAGCACCAGCAGCAATGGCTATAGCGTGACCCGCCGCAGTATCCCAGATATGAGTGGGTCCAAAACGAGGATAAAGTTGCGCTTTTCCTTCAGCCACCAAACAAAACTTCAGTGAAGACCCCACAGAAACCGTCTGATGTTCACCTAACTGATTGAGATAATCTTCTAATTCTGTATCCATATGAGAACGGCTAACGACTACCATTGGTGGATTAGCATCACGAATTTTAATCGGCAAGCATTGACCACCACCGGCTTTTTTCCATGCCTGCCTCCCTTGCCCGGAATAAAGCGTATCCTGCACAGGAGCATATATGACCCCCATCACAGGAACGCCCTCGTCAATCAAGGCGATATTAACCGTAAATTCACCGTTACGATTAATAAATTCCTTAGTACCATCCAGAGGATCAACTAACCAATAGCGCTTCCAATCACGCCTCTCTTCCCAAGAGGGAAGCTCTTCTTCCGACAACAGTGGAATTTCCGGAGCGATACGGGATAATCCGGCTTTAATGATTTTATGAGCTACAATATCAGCCATAGTAACCGGTGAATCATCTTGCTTATGATCAACTTTCAGAGGATGTTCATCCTGATAAATTGTCATAATAGCCGCACCAGCTTCCTGAGCCAGTTGGCAGATTTGTTCTAGCATCATACACCTCTGCGGTTAGTCATCTGTTATCATTTTAGACTATATTACCAATTGATCTTTTATTGGAACGGTAAGAATTTTATTACCCCTCTTAAAATAAAAACAACTGGATATGCCTGCTCAAGTTACTGACAATCTGATGCAATCGCTATTATCTTCATGTTCTCACCAAGCACTTTTGCCCAATATGATGCCGTCATCTAACCCGTTGTACCACCAACAATTCATTCATTTAAGTTAAGCATTAAAAACCTTGTGTTAATATCCGCGACTTCGTTGTAAACCCTGGCACACCGCAAGCGCCACTAAAGACAACATGGCGGCTATCAGTAACGCCATAGCTTCCGAGATATGGATGACAGACTCCTCGCTGTGTTGCGTCAACAATGAAAAAAAAGCGACTCCTGCGGCAAACCCGACTTGACGCAACGTGCTGGTAAGAGCTGCCGCCAATCCTGAATTCTCAGGAGCAACATTGTCCATCACCAGCCTTGCCATCAATGGGTTAAGTACTGCCGCTCCCGTACCTAACAACAACAATCCAACCGCCAACAACCAAACATTCCCATCAACAACCGGACTAAAGATACCAGCCAACAGCACCAATCCAACCGTTAACATCAGGAATCCCTCGGTAGCTTGAAGATTGAAACGCTCGGCAATCCTCAATAAAGGTACCAAGGTTAACGGCAAAGAAAGCAATAGCATTGTCATAGCCAGATACAATGCATCAAAGCCCAATTTCACCGCGAAATATTGCGGTAACACCACAAATAAGCTCCAATAGGCGATAGAAAAAATAATCGGCAGAACCAATGAGATAACAAAGGCACCATTTTTAAGCTCAGGTAAACGTGTGAAACTACGCACAGAAAAATGGTGACACAGCCAAACGCTTATTCCCCCCAGAATAAGCAGCGTTGCCTTGATGATAGTGCCATTCTGACCCGGAAGCACTTGATCGATATATTGATACATGGTGACCAACAACAGAATCGCCGTCACTGGTAAGGTACTAAACAGAGAAACACGGCTTAACGCCCCACCGGCAGACAAAGTGCGGCCTTTTCTTTTCAACATCAAGAATACAACCAGCCCCCCTAAGGGCAAATTGAGTAACAATATCCATGACCAATCCAGCATCCTGATTATCAAGCCCCCTAAAGGCGGCCCCAAAGAAAAACTCAGCCCAAGTATCATTGACCAGGTTTTGAAAACCTGTGAACGGTTACTACTTCCCACGGGAAATAGAAGATTCAACAACGCCATCGCCGCTGTATTCAAAAAAGCGGCGGCAATGCCTTGAATTAAACGAACAAAGATAAAACTGCCAAGAGAAACACAACTAACGGACATATAAGAAGCAACAACGAACACCAACAAGGCGGAAATCAGTGTTCTCATGGCTCCCAGACGATCAGTGATTATTCCGGCGGGTAATAGGAAAGCAGCAAAGCCTGCTGTATAAGAAATGCTGAGCCATGCTCCTTCTTTAACACCAAAACCAAGTTCAGTCGCGATCACTGGGATAGCAACCCCTAAGCCAGTTGTATCAAAACCAATCATAAAGGTGACGATCATGATGGCGATAAATATAGCTCTGTATTTCGTATCTTGATTAGAAGAATTCATATAGTCCTATAATGTAAGAGGGTGAATAATAGCCACGCTTTTCCATACATAATTAATGTTTCAGACAACAATAATTCAGGGATCACTATCATCTGAAACATATGACAATATCGTGTCAATTTACCTAAGCAAGAATTGAACCTTCAAGATATTTGACCACATTGCGATCAATAAGGCATTCACACTGTTCATCCATCACACCAAGCGCCGTTATCCACATTTCCTCCATACGTGCCCTTGCCATTTCAGGACCCTTTTCATGCGCCAATAGTGCTAACATGTAAGTTGTGCCAGAAACCGTATAACCAGCCATTTTGATTCGGGAACACTTCAACGACAGCTCAAGAGGAGATGCATTCATTTCCGCCAAGCTTTTGGCAACAAAGGCGTTTTTCTGGGCCATATCCTTAACATCAGGAGAATTCAAAAATTGTTCGCGGGCAGTTTCATTCTCAATCAGGTAACGTAACGAGCTCATCAGATGGAAGCTTTCCATCGGTTTAATCACCGAGACATCGGTGCCATGCCAAATATCGAGGAGTGCCCACAGATCCATCTCTTTGACATTACCTGGCATGATTTTCTGACCGGTATTATGGCCTACAGCATCCAAATAAACATAGGCAGTGCTGGTCTCACTATTTTGGGAGAACGAATAAATTTTCGTATAATCCCCCGCCTTACTGATCCCTTTTTTCGTCAACATCACTTCCTCTGGTAAACGTCCCAACGTAACCACTCCATGAACATGATTACGCGAAAGGATAAAACCCACTTTTTCCAGTAAATTATGAGTCTGTTCCTTATCAAAATTACCGTTATTATCCCGCACACCCCATTGCCCATCCTCTGTTAACGCCAGACCAAAAGGATCGACAATCATCTTCACTGGCACGGAACCAATTGAAGTCAATATATTTTGCAGTGTTTCTTCAAATAATATTAAGCCCGCTTCAATATTATTATTTCTATTTGCCGACGAGATAAATCTCAGAGAAATATATTCTACTCCGAGTGTATTAGCGTGAATTATTCGGTTGGCAGCGCTACGCCAACCATAAGCAAAATAACCAGGCATCCCCTTTGTCGGATTACGTTCTTCTTCTCCCAGATCAATACTAACATCAATAGCCTGCGCCATTTTTTTCGGAGAAATTCGGTATAGACTTTCAGAATTAATACGACGAGAAAAATAGGGTATTAATGGCGATATTTCAATTGCATTCATTTTCATTTCCTTTATATCAAGATAACATTCCTGGCTTATTAATCCGCCAGACCTTTCATAATCGTTGATGCAATGAATTAGCCATACTATTCTTCAATATATTTAATAAATCAACATTATCTTTATAATAAAAACAAACAAAACATTGTTTATTTGTCATTAAAGTTATTAGAAATAAAAAATACTTTAAAATGCTGACACTCAAACAAAGGTAAAAGTAAACAAGTACTAACAAGAGAAAGGAGAAAGTGGAACCTAGGCTTGCCAGTGCGAAACAGCACTATGATCACGATTAAGATCAGAAAGAACCCAAATGCTGGTGGCAACAGCACGGAATATCAGGAAAATAGCATTACCATCTACTTTTTAGGTAAAAGCAAAAACTGACCAGCCCAAAAAACCTATTTTAAAGAAACAACTGGGACATTGAGAAAAAGCCAGTTAATCGGCAACATACTAGCTGAAATTTTCGATAGTCTGAAAACACCGCCCACTCTATTGAATGGGTTTATCAGTAGTCTGAGGCGAATATACCGGCTATTTTTAATCCTACTTCTGGATAAAACTTACAGAATATCCAATAATTCCACCTCAAAAATCAGAGTGCTATATGGAGGAATCGATGCACCAGCGCCTCGCTCACCATAAGCCAAATTATAAGGGATATAAAGCTCCCATTTAGAACCGACAGGCATCAACGTCAATGCTTCAATCCATCCAGCAATCACACCATTCACCGGAAATTCAGCAGGTTCGCCACGCTGTACTGAGCTGTCAAACACGGCGCCATCAATCAGACGTCCGGTATAATGAACACGCACGCTATCAGTACGAGCAGGAATTGCACCATCCCCTTGTTTTAGAACAGAAAACTGTAAACCGGATTCAGTGATGCTTATACCATCACGCTGAGCGTTTTCTGCCAGAAACTTCTGACCCTCTTCTGCCATAACTTGCTGACGTTCACGACGCACACCATCCGCACGTTCATGCATTTCACGTAAGGCACGATGTAATATATCAACCGGCACCGCTGGAGAATGATTTTCCAGCGCATCACACAACCCTGCTAACAGCGCTTCAGGTTCCAGACCTTGCAGGCCAGACTCCAGTAATTGCTGACCAACTTGCAAGCCAACTCCATAACTTGCTTGTGCCTCGATAGAATCAAAAGAAAGTTTTGCCATGAAAATACCTGTGATCAAATTAAATTAGGTTCGTAAGCATAACAGCGCTATGCAGCAGGGTAAACCGAAGATATCACTAGAAAAATACATGTCGACAAAATATATAAGAGCTAATAATCGATATAATTCTAAGTAGCATATTCATTCCTTAAAGGTTACAATATAAAAATTCAATTTTTATATATTTTTACTTATAATTGATTATATGAATGAAATATTTTTTATATAAAATTAATTTTATTGCAAATATTATACGACGAGGAAAATCTTATGAATACATTATTTAATGAGATTTCATCTGAAATTAAAAAATCCAAAACCATGCCAGAATTAGAAAAGAAGCTGTTAAACGCGATAAATTATCTGGGTTTTGAATTCTACTCAATTTATCAGGAAGAAAAATACCCATTCACGACTAAAAAATATGTCCTAATAACCAACTTAAATATAGAAAATGCAAATAATTATAATCAAGATAATAATCACGACAGCGACCAGTTAATGAATGGCGATTACACTTTCTCTATTCCGTCAATTTGTAATGATAAAATATCAGAAAACGCTGATTTTATGATTGAAAAATCAAATCCAAATAAAAATGAAGTTAAAAATAGTCTTTCAATCAAAATTAAAGGTTATCATGGAGAAAGGTCAATTTTTTCAGTCGCCAGAAAAGAAGGCACCATTTCCCACAATGAAATACTTAATAAAGCAGGAATGTTAGGCATATTGGCGAATGAATGCATAAAAACATTCAATAATCTAAAAAACAAAAAGGATAAGATCATTGTTCCAACTCTCTCTACCAGAGAGGTTGAAGTCATAAGATGGACTTGTGAAGGAAAAACTTCTGCTGAAATAGCCGATATACTGGATATTTCGACAAGAACAGTTAATTTCCACATTAACAATATCATGGAGAAATTAGTGGTTCCCAATAAAGTCGCGGCAGTTGCTAAAGCAATAGCATATAATCTAATTATATAACAATTAGAGCCGAAATAAGGCTCTACCCATACGAAATTACAAAATATAATTAGACAATATATCCCTCCATGCATCATTAATTTCATTCATCAGGGATTCACATTTGACGTGCTCATCATTAATATGCACACAAACGTAACCACAGAAATCATTATTGCTTTTTGGTGTTTCGTAAACTAATGAATTCTTCTCTAAATTAATTTTTATTGCAATAATTTCGTAATATAATTTACTTAGAATATTATCAATAGATGCTAGTAATATTTCATTAATTTCTGTTTTATCGAATTTATCATTAATCTTTCCATCTTTACCTGCCAGCAAATTAATCAAAAATGCTCTCCCCTTCGCTTCAGGCAATATCATCCGATCACTAAATCCTTTGACTAAATGGTCAACCCAAATTTCCTGTAAATTTATACCATATACCCGGTTAGCCATATCCCAAATACGCATACCCGCAGGTCTACGATTAGTTTCAACCAGAAAAATTTCTCCCGTTTTACTCTCCTGCTTAATCTCATTATGGAATGCACCAAGAGTTTGCCCTGAGATCAGATTCATTGCCTGCCCTGCTTTATGTAATGCAATCGTATTTCCGCCATCACATTGCGCCGGTACTATTTGCCCTATTTCAACAGGATATTCCCCTTTCTGAGAAACTTTTTGCGTTAAAAACGCCATACAGCCAATACCATCATAAGAATATTCTGTATCGAAAATAATAAGCTCTTCTGCAAGAACTTGATTACCGCCTGATTGCTCAACAGATTGAACAAAAGCCGTTGGGATTTTACTTCTATCTTTAACCGCAACCACTCCTATATTTGCTCGACCACAATTAGGCTTAATAATCACACCATACGGAACAGAGTCATAAAATTCTTCTAATTCTTTAATCTCATTAATAAAAGTATATCGAGGTGTCTTAATATGTTGTGCCGCAAGCAGTGGTAATATCCGAGTTTCTTGTTGGCGGAATTGATATTTTTCAATACCCGCAAAACTTAATTCGGGATCATCACCATAAACATTTAATTTTTTCGCGATAATAGCAGCATACCCAGATACCGCATCCATAAAGGGGAGAATAGCTGCACATGTCATATTAAGTTCACCAAGAACTGCCATCACACTATCAACATAATTTTCTGCTCGTACAGGAATATGATAGACAAATGGTGTGATATTTTTCTCCTCACCGGACAACATATCGCTAATAATCACCAATTCAAGGGAGTAATGAGATCGAATATAATCGCGAATATTAACGATTTCACTCAGCCTTGCCGGAAGATAATCAAGCACTAACAAATATTTTTTTGAACTCATATTTCCTCCATTATTGACTATTATGCAGATTAAATTTAAGCGAACGATAAGGATTAATAATGACAAACATCAATAAAACGAATGCAGAGAATATCAGATAAATACTATTGTAGGAAAAATGGTTCAGTAAATTAGCACAAATGAAACTAGTTAAAGGTGTCGCTAACTGATTCAAAACCAACACCACACCAAGATACTGAGAAAAACGCTGCTTCGGAATAAGACTCGCCCGATAAGAGCGAGAAAAAAGATTAAAACAACCTTCCGCACCAATGACCAGTAAGAAACCTAATGTGTAAACCACAAATAACGGCCCGGTAGCAAATAGTGTCAAACCACATAACGCAATCAAAAAAGCGGTTACACCAACGATACGCACATCAAAAACTCGGCATAATTTTGGCGCAATAAAAAATACACAACAATTTACCAGACCCGCATAAGCCAAAAGCTGAGCATAACTCCCTTCTGGCTGCGAAAAAACGCTGGTAATAACATAAACTGCCGTTGACAGAATAGCGCCTTGCATCACATTCATCAGAAATGTCAGGCTAATGACGCGTAACAAGGATGGGTTTCCCATCAAGAATTTAAAAATGGCCGGCAGATTATAACCTTCTCTATTAGCGTGTTCTTCAATCTGGTTTTTCCTTTGTAGCTGAAACCATATCAAGCTACTAATCAGAAAAGGAAAAAATGCAAATGCAAATACCGCATAAACACTAAATTTATAAACCAGCAAACCGACAACCGCCGGGGCTGCAATATAGGTAAACTGTTCAACAAACTGTAAACGAGAGTTAACAGAAGGTAATTCTATTGCACTTATGTTTTTAGAGACAAAACCTTCAAGGTTGACATATCCCGCCCCACTAAAAAAGGATAAAACACATGAGAGAGGAATAATGATATATACGATGCTATTATCAGAATATATAAATGAAAGAATAAAAAGAAATAAGCAAACTAATGATCGAAGAATATCACTCAGGAATAACATAACCAACGTATGCATCCTGTCGCCCATCCAACCAGAAATAGGGAGTGAAATCACCCTGAATAGCCGCTCAAGCCCAAAAGCAAAAGATGAAAGTGAAGCACTATTAGTTGAGGTATATACTAATACAGGCACAGCGAACATAACAAATGCTTCTGAAAAAACAGAAAAAAAAGCGAGCCAGTATGATCCTATGTATCATTAATATTACCTCAACCTTATTATCTATCCCAATAGGCCATTTTATTTATCAATTTGGCTCTGAGCAAGACTTAAACTGATTCCATCAATTATGCCTACTGGGATAGATTTTTACTTGCAATAATTAATGAACAGATTTAATCAAATAATTCCCCAGAACTAAATAATCAATATTTGTTTTCATGAAAGTTTTAATGGCATCATCAGGAGAACAAACGATCGGCTCGCTATCGTTATAAGAGGTGTTCAGCAGCAAAGGCACACCAGTTTTCAGATAAAATGCCTCAATCAACTGGGCATAATCTGGATTTGATGCACTATCTACCACCTGCACTCTGGCAGTGCCATCTACGTGAACCACAGCCGGAATTTCCGATGCTTTATCCACTTTAGCATCCATCGCTAACAACATATATTTTGCAGCTTCCGGTAATTCTTTTCGAACATGGAACCAGTCAGCAACATGTTGACGCAATACGCTAGGCGCAAATGGTCTAAACATTTCACGATGTTTAACTTTACGATTCATTAAATCCCGAATGTCTTCATTTCTCGGATCGGCCAACAGACTACGATTACCTAATGCCCTCGGCCCAAATTCCATCCTCCCCTGGAACCAACCAACGACATTATTTTCAGCTAATAAGTCTGCAACGACTTCATGAATATTCTCTTCATACGTCCAGTCCAAACCATGAGCCTTCAAACTACGTTGGTAATCATCTTCACTATATTCCAGACCCCAATAGGTATGAGTCAGAGGATAGCGTTGATTATTCCCAAGAATCTGATGCCAAATAAATAGTGCGGCACCGGTAGCCGTCCCGCCGTCATGTGCGGCAGGCTGAACAAAGATATCTTCGATATCCAACTCTTCATATAGTCGCTTATTCGTGATGCAGTTTAATGCCACACCACCCGCAAGACAGAGCTTATTCGTTGCTGTTTCCTGCAAATAATGACGAGCCATATTTAACACGATTTCATCAGTTATTTGCTGGAGAGAAGCAGCGATATCATAATATTCCTGCGCAACTTCACCGCCAGGCACTCTCTTCGCAATACCAAACAGAGATTCTAATTGAGCAAAATCTTGGCTGCGGAAATTGAGAATGGAATTATCAATGGTAAACTCACCTTTCTCATAAATTTTGACGAATTGTTGGAACGCCGACATAAAACCCTCAGGCTTACCATAAGCAGACATTCCCATTACCTTGCAGGCATCGTATACAGAGAAACCTAGGAATTCTGCTAATTTCTCCCACATAAAACCAATTGAATGAGGGTATTCAATAGTTTTAATTTTTTCCAGACTATTACCATTGCCCAGATATACCCCTGCGGTATTATCCTCTCCAACACCATCAAGCGATAAGGTTAACGCTTTATCAAATGGCGAAACAAAATAAGCAGATGCCGCATGTGCTGTGTGATGCGGAACCCAATGAAATTGACCACGGAATCCCATTGATTGTAAAATTTCTGGTACTGAAGTAGTTTTACGATAGAAAATAGATTCACCCGAGACACTTCCCCAACTTCCTTCATGGGTGGCTTCATCAATAAAGATTGATTTTCTTCGTTCTATCGGATCGATAGAAAACCCAATATGACTCACATCTTCCAAACTAATACCCGCAAAGTCTAATGCAACTTCAATAGAAGCCAATGGCAATTCATCGGGATTATCAATATTTGCTGGTTTTCCGTGTTTTCTTCTATTTAAACGCTCTTCTTCAATGGCAAAAATAGTTTCTCCATCTTTTAATAAGCAAACTGCTGACTCATGATAAACTGAATTTATACCTAAAATATACATGGCTAATTATCCTCCCATTATAATTATTTAATTTTTAATACTAAGCAGCGCAGACTACCACCACTCTTTAAGAATTCACTCATATCACATTTAACCACATTGTAACCATAATTATCTAATTGACGCTCAACCTCTATAGAACAATCATGCATGAAAATATCTTTACCTATTGGAATATTATTACAAGCAAATAATTTCTTAGCATCATGTTCTGATATTGAGATCCGGCGCTCAAATGTTTCAATAATATAATTTTGGCTCTCTTTAGTAAATGCTTCTGGATAGTAAACAACCGTATCTTTGTCAATAAATGAGAATGCCAGAGCTACATGAAAGAAAGTTTTATCCTGAATGTGCAACTCACCTTTAACTTTAAGTTCTGGATAGACTTTCTGAATCTTATTTATTGCTTCTTTATCTGAGCGAGGACCATAACCAAATATGATATCATTTTCCCAATAGATAACATCTCCAAGCCCTTCAAAATAGATACCCTCATCAACACGATGTATCTCATAACCTAAATTTTCCAGGTAATCAATATAATATTGGCTTTCCCCTTGGCGTTCAGCGTGCCGGAAATTACTAGCAAGGAATTTATTATTATGCACCATACCGCAATCACCTGAGAAAGTCATATCAGGCAAACCCTTAACAGGATCAATAGTGCGAATAGTGATGCCACGTTCAGTCAACCGTTCATAAAGAAAATCCCATTGCTTCTGTGCCAATTTTTTATTGACTCTATTATTAGGATCCATCCAATCATTAATGACGTATTCAATATCGTAAAAGTCAGGTTTACACATTAATAATTCTTTAATCATGATATTTGCCTCATCTTAGATTTAGCACTTTGCTTAGTATGGATATTAAATATTTTTGCAAATCCCTCCGCATCGTTTTGGCTATACAAATGACCACAGTTATATATCGCTAAACTATCATCATAGATAGTATTCTTGGAAGTACGGGAACAAACGTTGGCATATTTATAGCCTAACTCAAGCTTAATCTCACCATTGACATGTTGATTCATACTATCAATAAAATGGTTTAAATGAGTTAATAAAGGATCATACCAAAGCCCAGAATAAACTAATTCAACCCATTTTTTATCGATTATCTCTTTAAACCAATTCTCGTTACGATTACTACAGTAACATTCCAAATCACGATGAGCGGTAATTAAGATATGTGCGGCAGGTGATTGATAAATTGCGCGTGTTTTCAAACCGACAATGCCATCTTCAACAATATCAAAAATGCCAATTGACTGTTTTTTACCAATTTTATTTAATATTTCAATAATTTCATATAATGATTTTTTCTCGCCGTCGATCGATATCGGTATGCCATTCTCAAAACCTAATGACAAAAATATTGGCTCAGTGGCTGATAGTGCATCCTCAAATAATTTCCCTTTGACATCTTCAGGAATTAACATTTCTGGCTCTGCCAATGGTCCACATTCGACACTGAATCCCCATATATTTTCACTGGTAGAATAAGGGTTATTACAACCAAATTCTTGAGGAATACCATAATTCATAGCATAACTATTTACGACACTTTCGTCGTATTTAAAATCTCTCAACGAAGCAATAGGTATTTTATTCAGAATTTCTATATTCATATCCATTCTGACTTGATCATTACCTCTGAATTGATGAGCAATATAATCAATATTGAGCTCATTAGCTACTTCAACTGCCGCCTCCGCAATCGCAGGCCGGGAAAGTGCAGCACTGAGAAAATAACCATTTTGATAAATAGCATTCGCTTTTATCGCTTTTGTCAGGAAGTGTTCAGCATATTGCGCCCGATAATCTTTATAGATAAATTTATCAGCGCCCGCAACCATGCATTCCAGTTCAATATCTTCAATGTCTCTTACCTGTCCTTCATCAATATAAAGAGCAATCACCTCTTTATACTTAGATTTAAGACTTTTTATGATAAGAGGATTATAGAGGCGATTATAGTAAATCACCAAAACACGATCAGAACTCATTTAATACGCACCCCATGTTTGTAATAATTTCTTCTAGCTGAGGTTCTGTTTTACTTTCCTCAACTAATTCTGAGAAATTATTTTCAAATAACCAAGTATCATTATAAATTGTGTCGATATAACGTTCTCCACTATCAGGAATAATGACAACAATATTATCTCCAGGTTTAAAATCATCCAAGTGATTTAATGCTGCGCTTACCGCACAACCTCCCGTTCCACCAATTAAAATACCTTCATTTCTGGCTAATTTTCTTGCTATCCGAAATGCATCAATATCTGCAACCTTCAAGGTAATATCGATGTTGCTACGATCCAGAATAGAAGGTATAAACGTCAGTCCCGCGCCCTGTACTAGATATTTCCCTTGTTCACCACCGAAAATAACTGATCCAACCGGTTCAACACCATAAATTCGCACCTGTGGATTTTTCTCTTTCAAATAACGGGAAATCCCGGTAAGTGTTCCACAACTGCCTGCCGTCGCAAAACAAGCAGTCAAATTATTGCCAAAAGTTTCATACAACTCACGCCCCGTGGAATGATAATGCTCATCAGGATTAACCTGATTTTCAAATTGCATGGGGCTAAACGCATTCGGATAGGCTTTTATAATCTCTCTAGTTAAATCAATACGATATTTGACAGTATCCGTTCCCGCTTCAAATTCTGGCAGGAAAATGATTTCCGCACCAAATGCTTTTATTTTATCGCGCTTCGCTGCCGGTACCATACGGTCCAAGACAGCAATAAATCGATAACCTTTAACAGCACACGCCATTGCCAAACCAATTGCCGTATTGCCCGATGATGGTTCAATAACCACCATGCCTGGTCTTAATTCTCCCTGAGCCTCTGCCCTTTCCAGCATAGCAGCCGCAATGCGATCTTTAATACTCCCACTGGGGTTAACATTCTCCATTTTGAGAAAGACATTAATACCTTTAGTGTATCTACCATTCAACATAACTACTGGAGTATTACCTATAGTTTGTAATATGTTTTTACCAAGTTTCATACCCGCTTTATCCCTTATGTCTGGGTTAATATGAAGAACATGTAATGATGATAAGGTATTTTTATTAACAGATAAGTAAATCAATTCAATATCTAATGTATCTATTAATTTATTAATGAAACCATTCACTTTATAAATAAATATGGAGAATAACTTCATGCCTATTAACAACAAGCATATTCATTTGTGTTCTCACACAAGGGTTAATTAACAAAAATGATAATTATAAAATTACACTTAAAAGTCTACTGTCAACTCTGACAGTTATATCAATAAAACCCCATATAAATTTTTGATATTACCGTTCAATAATAAGGATATATATTATCATCATTAAATATTCTTATATAAACTCATATGAAATAAATTATTATAATGACAAATAACCGTGACTATATAAGAATATATTTCTAATTATTATGAAATAATCATGCATGTAATTAACCAGATTTATACGTATATATATAAATATTCAGTAAAATATTTCCACACCACAACAGAATTAACAATACCGATATTATCTGATAATAAGAAATACGAATTAGATTATTTATAGATAATAATCTGATAATGAACAATATTTTCAATATAAAAAATGCAAAATCAACAATGATAAAAACAGAAAAAAGACAATATTATAGAAGAATAAGCAGAGAAACTATGATTCTATAAACGACAAAATAAGGGAAATAAATGTAAAATAAATCAGATTAATACCCAATTACTGGGAATTATCGACAAAAATCTTATGGACTAGCGAGAGAATAGTCAGTCGAGGCAATAAAAAACGCCGGCATTGCCAGCGTTTTTTACTTGTTAGCATCAGTTAATCAGGGATTAAGCTTCAGCAACAATGTTAACGTTCAATTTAGCGAATACATCGCTGTGTACCTGGAAGTTAACTTCGTGTTCACCAGTAGTACGCAGAACGCCATTAGGCAGACGCACTTCGCTCTTAGAGACTTCAACGCCTGCGGCAGTAACTGCATCAGCGATATCACGAGTACCGACAGAACCAAACAGTTTACCTTCGTCACCAGCTTTAGAAGCGATAGTAACAGAACCCAGTGCATTGATTTTCTCAGCGCGAGCTTCTGCTGTTGCCAGAACGTCAGCCAGTTTAGCTTCCAGTTCAGCACGGCGAGCTTCGAAAAATTCGATGTTTTTCTTAGTTGCAGGAACAGCTTTGCCCTGTGGTACTAAGTAGTTACGGGCATAACCCGGTTTAACGTTAACTTGATCACCCAGGCTACCCAGGTTTGCTACTTTATCAAGCAGAATAATTTGCATTACCTTATCCTCTCAGAGTCGTTAATGGACTGTGCCGATTACTGATGACGATCAGTGTAAGGCAACAAAGACAGGTAGCGCGCGCGCTTGATAGCACGAGCGAGCTGACGCTGGTATTTTGCACGGGTGCCGGTGATACGGCTTGGTACAATTTTACCGCTCTCGGTGATGTAGTTTTTCAGCGTAGCGATGTCTTTATAATCAATCTCTTGAACGCCTTCCGCGGTGAAACGGCAGAACTTGCGACGACGGAAATAACGTGCCATTTGGCTAGTCTCCAGAATCTATCAATTCAATCTGCTCGGCATGAAGAACCAGTTTGTTAAGACCATTGCGACCTTGATGGCAACTAATGAATCCTGAAACGGTTAATCGACTGCCGACCGTTATACTGTGAGTTAAAACTTGTAACAATTGTCCGCTGGCAATAACTGGCATTCTGCACCATGCTTGCCTGCTCAGACCGGCTTCCTGTTGCTGTGAACGGTGCTCAAGCACAAACTGGCAATGAGGAATGCCGGCAGGACTGACTTTTCGAATGGGGACTTTGCACACTGTGCCAGAAAGCACCAAACGATTCGTTGTCACAGTTATTACTCTTCAGAATCCCCAGCTTCTTCAGCATCCATATTGGCGTCTTCCAGAGAGTAGTCACGGCTGCGACGTTCATCTTTGGCTTTAACCATTGGAGATGCTTCAGTTACCGCGTGCTTAACGCGCATAATCATGCTGCGGATAACGGCATCGTTGAAGCGGAAGTTAGTTTCCAGCTCATCAATCACTTCCTGCGGCGCTTCAACGTTCATCAGAACATAGTGAGCTTTGTGCAGTTTGTTGATTGGGTAAGCCAGTTGACGGCGGCCCCAGTCTTCCAGACGGTGAATCTGACCTTGCGCGTTAGCGATAGTCGCACTGTAACGCTCGATCATGCCCGGAACCTGTTCGCTTTGGTCAGGATGGACCATAAAAACGATTTCGTAATGACGCATTAGAATTGCTCCTTACGGATTATTCAGCCTCCTGTCAGGGTCAACCGCGGCCCGTGGAGGCAAGGAACTTGTTTAAGTGCGGCTGAAAAATTGACGCGTAACTATACCTACCCTACATCAAAAACTCAAGGAATGAACAATGCAAAAATACTTTTGTTTCAAATGTCAGATAGGTGAGTTACAACGAGCCGCGCTGACGCACAGCTTCAAACAGGCAAACTCCCGTGGCAACGGACACATTCAACGATGAGACAGAACCCACCATTGGGATGCTAATCAATTCATCACAGTGTTCGCGAGTCAGGCGACGCATACCTTCCCCCTCCGCCCCCATCACCAATGCCATAGGACCCGTTAGTTTGCTCTGATACAATGTATGATCAGCTTCTCCCGCTGTACCTACCACCCAAATATTGTTCTCCTGCAATAAACGCAAAGTACGGGCAAGGTTGGTGACACGAATAAGTGGTACGTTCTCCGCAGCACCACATGCCACTTTCTTTGCCGTGGCATTAAGCTGAGCGGAACGGTCACGAGGAACAATAACAGCATGTACACCTGTTGCATCAGCACTACGTAAACAAGCCCCCAGATTATGGGGATCTGTCACACCATCAAGCACCAACAAGAAAGGGGTTTCCACTTGTGCCAGTAAATCCGGCAGGTCGTTTTCTTGGTACTGACGCCCCGGCTTCACTTTAGCAATAATTCCCTGATGTACCGCACCTTCCGTTTGATTATCCAGCCACTGACGATTTGCCAGTTGGATAGTCATTCCGATGCTTTCCAGCGCATGAATCAATGGTGTCAGGCGGCGATCTTCTCGTCCTTTCAGGACATAAATTTCGATAAAACGCTGGGGATCACGCTCCAGTAAAGCTTTAACGGCATGAATGCCGTAGATAATTTCACTCATAATCTTCTTATTTTCACTGTCATACAGCACTGACGAATACTGTGAGCCTATGCGGTAAGCTCCATCTATTCAGTGGGAGATTAAAATATTTAGGCTATCCCGCAACAGGATAGCCCTTTGATTATTTATCTGCGCTTTTCTTAGCCCGTTTAGCTTTGAATTTAGCGGCAATTTTCTGAGTCTTGGCAGAAAGCGTCTTACCCTTTTTCTTTTCCCCTTTAGGCTTATCCGCCGATCGCTTTTTACGAACAGCGCTGCCATCAGGCTCAAAGTGGGTCTCTTTACGGTAACCACGCCCTTTTTTATTACTGCTTTCGCGACCAAGTTCTACTTTTTTCGCTTTATCGCGTGCTGTTTTGCCTACATTCCGGGCTTTTCTGGCGGTAGAAAGCAGCTTAAAGTCAATATTACGTTCATCCATATGAACCGCTTCCACACGAATTTCAACTTCATCCCCTAACCGGAAAGTTTTACCCGAGTATTCACCCACTAAACGCTGGCCAACATTATCGAAATGATAATAATCATTACTCAATGTGGAAACATGCACCAAGCCGTCAATAAACAGATCATTCAAGCGAACAAAGAAACCAAAACCTGTCACACTGGTGATAATCCCAGTAAAAATATTGCCCACCTGATCCTGCATAAAATCACACTTAAGCCAATCGGCAACGTCTCTCGTCGCTTCATCTGCGCGGCGCTCTGTCATAGAGCAGTGTTGACCCAGTTGCAGCATCTGTTCCACATCGCTGTGCCACCCCCCAGTCAGTGTTCCACCTTGCTCAACAATGCCTTGCTGTTTCGCCAGCAGATATTTAATCGCCCGATGCAATACCAGATCCGGGTAACGGCGGATAGGTGAAGTAAAATGCGCATAAGAATTTAATGACAGACCGAAGTGACCCCGGTTTTCCGGATCATAAATTGCCTGTTTCATTGAACGAAGTAATAAGGTTTGCAATAGCTCATGATCCGGGCGCTCAGCCACTTGATGCATCAGTTGCGCATAATCCTTTGGTGTTGGTTGCATGCCACCAGGCAGTGTCAATCCTAATTCGCCGAAAACCGAGCGCAGGTTAACAATGCTCTCTTCTTTTGGCCGATCATGAATACGGTAAAGCACCGGCTCGCCATTTTTTTCCACGAAACGCGCCGCAGCAATATTCGCCAGAATCATGCACTCTTCAATCAGCTTATGAGCATCATTGCGAACAATCGGTTCAATTCGCTCGATACGACGTTCAGCATTAAAGATAAATTTCGCCTCTTCTGACTCAAACGAGATTGCGCCACGTTGCTCTCGGGCATTTTCCAATGCCTGATACAACTCATGTAAATGCTCAATATGCTGAACCAGTGGCCTGTAGTGCTCACCCAGCTCTTCATCGCCCTGCAACATACGCCATACTTTGGTATATGTCAGACGGGCGTGAGAATTCATGACTGCTTCGTAAAATTTATAAGATGATAATCGCCCCTGCGCTGAAACCGTCATTTCACACACCATACAAAGGCGATCAACCTGCGGGTTCAGAGAACAGAGACCATTAGAAAGCACCTCCGGCAACATGGGGACAACCTGAGACGGGAAGTAAACCGAGTTACTCCGGTTACGTGCTTCGGTATCTAATGCGGTTTGTGGGCGAACATAATAACTGACATCAGCAATAGCAACCCATAAACGCCAACCACCACTTCGCTTCCTTTCACAATAAACGGCATCATCAAAATCACGGGCATCTTCACCATCGATTGTCACCAACGGCAGAGCACGCAGATCAACACGGCCTTTTTTCGCCGATTCTGGTACCTGCTCATCCAAAGAAGCAATCTGGTTTTCCACCTGTGGCGGCCAATTGTGGGGAATTTCATGAGTACGTAGGGCAATTTCTACTGCCATATTCGTTCCCATTTTTTCACCCAACACTTCAACTATTTTACCGACAGCTTTTGTGCGGCGCGCCGGGCGTGTAATCAACTCGACCACCACCACATTTCCCATGCGAGCACCACCGTTTTCATCCTTCGGGATCAGGATATCAAAGCTCAAACGACTATCATCCGGCACGACAAATCCCATACCAGAGTCAAGAAAATAGCGGCCGACAATCTGGCTGGTCTTAGGCTCCAATACACGAACGATACGCGCTTCATTACGCCCTTTGCGATTCTGAGGCAATGGTTGTGCCAATACAACATCACCATGAATAGCCATTTTTAACTGCTCAGCAGAGAGATAAAAATCATCTTTGTAGCCTTCTACTCGCAGAAAACCATAACCATCTCTATGCCCAATAACCGTACCTTTCAATAAATCCAATCTTTCCGGCAAGGCATAGCATTGGCGACGGGTGAAAACCAGTTGACCATCCCGTTCCATAGCTCGTAAACGACGACGTAACGCTTCAATATCTTCATCGTTAATCAGATTCAGTTCCTGCGCCAGTTCCTGGCGACTTACTGGTACAGTATGTTTAGCAATAATGTCTAAGATGTACTCGCGGCTTGGAATAGGTGATTCGTATTTTTCTGCTTCGCGTCCCAAAAAAGGATCTTGTGACATGGCTGTTCCTCCGTTGTCATCAGCAGGCTGTTTGCGCCATTTCTTCATTCGGTCAGAAGCAGCTTATAAAGGGGAATATTATCTTCAATCATATCAGCTAAAGTATGCTTATCCAGCTCTTCTAAAAACCTGTCTATTGCCTGATTTAAGACTACCTTCAGACGACACGCAGACGTGATATGGCAAGATTCCTGACTACAGTTAACCAATGATAATGGTTCGAGAGCGCGAACAACATCGCCAATTCTGATATCCTTCGCTGGCTTACCTAAACGGATACCGCCGTTTTTACCACGAACCGCCGCCACAAATCCTAAGTGGCTCAATTGGTTAATAATTTTTACCATGTGGTTACGAGAAACACCATAAATATCAGTGACTTCA
Source organism: Photorhabdus hindustanensis (assembly GCF_002968995.1). Lineage (NCBI taxonomy): Bacteria > Pseudomonadati > Pseudomonadota > Gammaproteobacteria > Enterobacterales > Morganellaceae > Photorhabdus > Photorhabdus hindustanensis. The sequence goes on along the minus strand of NZ_PUWT01000008.1, from coordinate 51,118 downwards.
GAAATACTGGTCATCCGGCTTTGCGGTAAAGAAGCCATATAAATTAGTGCGCGCAAGCCATAATCTGTAAAACTCGTTAACTGCACATCAACCTCTGGATAATAAGATATAAATTAATATATCCGAGAACAAACTGAAAAAATAAGCACTTGTTCAAGTTATATGCCATGAATCGGCCAAAATCATGTTGATCCCCTAATCATTAAGCAAAAAAGGCCACAATAAATAGCAAAAAACCGGGCTGAAAAGCCCGGCTTTACCTGATCATAGGTACTATCAGGCATCAAACGGATCACGCAGAATGATAGTTTCTGAACGATCTGGGCCCGTAGAAATAATATCAACCGGAACGCCGGTCAGCTCTTCTACACGTTTGATATAGTTCAATGCTGCCTGAGGCAATTTGCTATGCTCTTTCACGCCGAAAGTGCTTTCACTCCAGCCAGGCATGGTCTCATAAACAGGCTCAATACCTTCCCAGTCATCCGCAGCCATAGGTGTCGTTTCAATCACACTGCCATCAGGCATACGGTAACCAACACAGATTTTTACTTCTTTCAAACCATCCAGTACGTCCAATTTGGTCATACAGAAACCTGACAGTGAGTTGATCTGTACTGCACGACGGATGGCAATGATATCCAGCCAACCAGTACGGCGGCTACGCCCCGTAGTCGCACCAAACTCTTGGCCTTTTTCGCGCAAGTAACTACCAGTTTCATCAAATAGTTCAGTTGGGAATGGACCCGCGCCGACACGAGTAGAGTATGCTTTGATGATCCCCAAAACATAATCAACATAACATGGACCTAAACCAGAACCTGTTGCAACGCCACCCGCAGTCGTGTTGGAAGAGGTCACATATGGGTAGGTACCGTGGTCAATATCCAACAACGTGCCCTGTGCACCTTCGAACATAACCAATTCACCTTTCTGAGTTGCTTTATACAACAAATCAGAAACATCGACGACCATACCCGTCAAAATATCGGCAACCGCCATGATTTCATCCAGGGTTTTCTGGTAATCAACCGCCGGTTCTTTGTAGTAGTTAACCAGTTGGAAATTGTGATATTCGATAATTTCTTTCAGCTTAACTGCGAACGTTTCCTTATCAAATAAATCACCAACCCGCAGACCACGACGAGCAACTTTGTCTTCATACGCAGGACCAATACCACGACCAGTTGTACCAATTGCTTTTGCACCACGCGCTTTCTCGCGGGCATTATCCAATGCAACATGGTATGGCAGAATAAGTGGACAAGCTTCTGAAATGAGCAGACGCTCGCGAACAGGAATACCACGGGACTCTAACGCGTTCATCTCTTTCATCAGCGCATCAGGCGCTAATACGACGCCGTTTGCAATGATACTGATAACATTTTCACGCAAGATCCCTGATGGGATTAAGTGGAGAACGGTTTTTTCACCGTTGATAACCAGTGTATGACCAGCATTATGGCCCCCTTGATAACGAACAACATACTTAGCTCGTTCAGTCAGCAAGTCGACGATCTTGCCCTTGCCCTCGTCACCCCATTGGGTGCCCAATACGACAACGTTCTTACCCATTTCAAAATTCACTCGGTTGCTTAAAAATGGATTCTAACATCTCATCCCACACCTTTCAGTAATTTTTATCACATCCGTTATTTTTGTTAGACACCAGACATGATAAGGCCCGCCGGATGCGGGCCTATAGATTCAGCCTCTATTAGTGCTGAACTGCACGCTTTTCAGGTGCTTTCATATAGCGGAAGAAATCAGCTTCTGGACTCAACACCAGAACATCTTTCCCGTCTTCACTAAAGCTTTTCTCGTAAGCACGTAAGCTACGGATAAAGGCATAGAAATCTGGCGCTTGACTGAATGTATCAGCAAACAGTTTAGCCGCTTCCGCGTCGCCAGAACCACGCAATGTAAGCGCTTCACGCTCCGCTTCTGCCCGTATTTCAATAACTTGCTTATCTGCTGCTGCACGCAGTTTTTCTGCTTCTTCCAAACCTTGAGAACGGTGACGACGAGCTACCGCTTCACGTTCAGCACGCATACGCTGGTAAATCGCTTCTGAAACTTCCAATGGTAAATTGATCTGTTTGATACGCACATCAACAACTTCAATACCCAATGCCGCCATGCTATTCGGATTGATAGCAGGTTGTTTATCTGCCGTTTCCCTCTCTACACGAGCCGCCGCCGATGCAATAGCATCATCCGCTTCAGTTGCACTCGCTATTTCCTTATCCGTTGTGCCTTTATTAAGCGCATCACGAACATCTGTGGTCAATTGACCTCGGGAATCCGTCACGATCCCACGTACATCCTTACGGCCAATTTCAGAACGCAGACGGTCACTGAATTTACGCTTTAACAATACTTCTGCTTGAGAAATATCACCATTACCGGTTGCCAGATAATAACGACTGAAATCGTTAATCCGCCATTTCAGGTAAGAATCAACGATCAAGTCTTTATTTTCACTGGTCAAGAAACGGTCGGCCTGAATATCCATAGTCTGAATACGAGCATCCAGAGTTTTCACCGCTTCAACAAAAGGTATTTTGAAATGTAACCCCGGCTCATAAACAATCGGTTTATTTCCAGCATCACGCAGAACCTTGCCAAAACGTAGTACGATACCACGCTGCCCTTCCTGCACAATAAATATAGAGGCATAGAGGACAACTAACGCCGCGGCAACAACAAAGATTAATGACTTACGCATGATTATTATCTCCCTACCCTGATAATGTCATTACGCAGATTATCTGTTCGGCTATAATTCGCTCCTCGGCCTGAATTTGAAGGCAAAGTTGGACGAGTAACCCGCGGTTCAGAAGCGACTATATTGTCTGATTGAGCTGTCCCCTCTTTTTTAACACCAGAAGCATCGCCACGTAACATCTGCTCTAATGGCAATACCAACAAATTGTTGTTGTGATCATTAACAATAACTTTGCGGGTACGACTCAACACTTTTTCCATCGTTTCAATGTACAGACGTTCACGGGTAATTTCAGGCGCCTCTTTATACCTAGGCAGCATTTTGGCAAAACCTGCCACTTCCCCCTGCGCTTCTAATACTACGCGAGCCTTATAAGCTTTCGCCTCTTCAATAATACGTTGAGCATCACCTTTCGCACGTGGCAAGACCTCGTTCGAATAAGCCTCCGCTTCACGAATAGACTGCTGTTCATTTTCACGGGCAGCAATAACATCGTCAAAGGCGGCCTTAACTTCTTCCGGCGGACGAGCTGCCTGGAAGTTAACATCCAACAAGGTTATTCCCATTCGGTACGGAAGAATCGTCTTTTCCAACTCACGCTGAGTATCATCACGGACAACCATACGGTTTGCCGTCAAGATTTTATCCATCGTATATTTACCAACAACACCACGTACCGCGCTATCCGTCGCCTGACGCAGACTATTATCAGGACTTGTCACGCTGTAAAGATAAGCGGCAGGATCAGTCACACGATACTGTACGTTCATCTCCACGCGAACAACACTTTCATCTGATGTCAGCATCACGCCGGCGGTTGCCAATTCACGAACAGATTCCACGTTAACTGGAACAACTTCATCAATGAATGTGGGTTTCCAGTTCAGACCAGGCTGCACAATATGGTTAAATTTACCCAAACGGGTAACAACGCCACGTTCTGTTTCTTTAATCGTATAAAAACCGCTAGCGGCCCAGATCACGACGACAGCAGCAGCGACAAGGCTAATAATACGCCCGCCAAATTTTGCCCCTTGGTCAGAACCATTACCGCCCTTGTTCCCACCAAAACCCCCGAGTTTACTGCTCAGCTTACGGAACAGATCGTCGAGATCAGATGCCCCACGGTTTCGACCACTTTTGTTCCCGCCGGAATTGCCGCTATTATTGCTGCTCCCCCACGGGTCGCGGTCTTGTCCGTTGTTCCCGGGCTGATTCCACGCCATGTTTTAGCTCCATTCTTTTATGATTGGTTTTTCAGGCCAAGAGCCTCTTATAAACAAGCCGACTCTCAATCACATAAGTTTTCTGATATTCACCTGACAGGCACATCAGACAACATAATCAAACAAATCCTGTTCTTGTTTGCATAGACGGCGCCAGTCAACAATCGGCATTCTCACTTCGATACCAACTTTACCGTCCTCTTCTATCCACTCTTTCTCTATTGCTTGCAGTTGATAGAAGCGGCTGCGTAAACGACCAGCTTCCGGCGGCAAACGCAATTCGTAGTGTGCAATTTCACCCGAAAGACGCTCCGTTAACGCTTGTAACAATAACGGGATACCTTCACCGGTTTGCGCAGACAGCCAAACTCTCACCGGTAAGTTATCTTCGTTGCGATCAATACGCGGTGTGAAGCTTTCCAGCATATCAATCTTATTCATCACCAACAGTACCGGAATTTGGTGCGCTTCAATTTCTTCCAGTACGCTGTCAACAGCGGCAATATTTTCATCGATGCGGCTATCCGCAGCATCAACAATATGCAGCAACAATGTTGCTTGCCGGGTTTCTTGCAATGTCGCTTTAAATGCCGCTACCAGATCATGAGGCAGATGACGAATAAAGCCAACCGTATCAGCCAGTACCACCGTACCAACATCATTAACTTCAATCCGTCGCAACGTTGGGTCCAGAGTAGCGAACAATTGATCAGCAGCATAAACCTCAGCAGCCGTCATGCGGTTAAACAAGCTCGATTTACCGGCGTTGGTATATCCCACCAGTGAAACCGTCGGTATATCCGCTTTATTTCGCGCTTGACGCCCCTGTTCACGCTGTTTCTCAACCCGGCTCAGACGACTCAGGATCTGACGGATTTTATCCCGTAATAAACGCCGGTCCGTCTCAAGCTGCGTTTCCCCCGGCCCTCTCAGACCAATCCCACCTTTTTGACGTTCAAGGTGAGTCCATCCCCGGACAAGACGGGTAGAAAGATGACGTAACTGCGCCAACTCTACCTGTAACTTCCCTTCGTGAGTCCGCGCCCGTTGGGCAAAAATATCCAGAATCACGCCGGTACGGTCAATAACTCGACACTGACAGAGCCGCTCAAGATTGCGCTCCTGCGCAGGACTGAGTGCATGATTAAACAACACAACATCAGCACCACTAGCCTGCACCGCCTCAGCAATCTCTTCCGCCTTACCTTCTCCAACAAAATATTTTGGATGAGGGGCTTTCCTGCTCCCCGTGACAATTTGCACAGGAACTACACCAGCAGAAGTTACCAGTGATTCAAACTCACTGAGATTATCTGTGTCTTTATCCTGCGAGAAAAAAACATGCACCACAACGGCTTGTTCGCCGCCTTCATAACGTTCAAACAAAGGTGCGACCTCTCAGGCTGAGTAAAAAGCTACAGGAAAAAACATAGGTAAAACCCCCTACCTATGTTTTTCTTCATTCTATTACCGCTCTCAAGCTTATTCAGTGCCATCACTTTCCTGTTGTGCTGCCGGAGCAGAAACGCCACCAGAATGATAATTACCTACGCTCGCCCCTACACTCGTATTGCTACTGTGATGAGAAACTGGGCGGGAAGGTACAACAGTAGAGATGGCATGTTTATAAACCATCTGGCTAACCGTATTTTTCAGTAAAATGACAAACTGGTCAAAAGATTCAATCTGACCCTGCAATTTGATGCCGTTGACCAAATAAATAGAAACCGGGACCCTTTCACGCCGCAATGCGTTCAGGAACGGATCTTGCAAAGATTGCCCCTTAGCCATTCTATATTTTCCTTATTTTGTTGTTTTTAACTAAGAACCTAAAGGTTCGAAAAAATGAACTACTCAAAAATTGCGCTTTGGTACTCATCAATTGTACACAATCAATAAACCTATGCACTAACAACCTGCATAACTGTGCTTAAAGCTTGCTCTGGTTGAGAACTATCCAACCAATGAACCGGCTTCCAACCTCTGAGCCAAGTTATCTGACGCTTTGCCAACTGGCGCGTCGCACAAATACCGCGATAAATCATTTCATCGTAGTCAACTTCGCCGGAAAGATAAGACCACATCTGACGATAACCAACACAACGAATAGAAGGTAAATCCACATGCAAATCATGACGAGCATAAAGTGCTTTAACTTCCTCTTCAAACCCTGATTCAAGCATTTGATGAAAACGCGCTTCAATGCGTTGATGAAGAACCTCACGTTCCACCGGTGCAATAGCAAATTGATGAACATGATAAGGCAGCGATTCTCCTGACAATTCAGTCAGTTCAGTGAGAGTCTTACCCGAAATAAGAAAAACTTCCAGTGCCCGAGAAAGCCTCTGTGGATCATTAGGATGAATTCTTAACGCCGCCACCGGATCAATCTTCTGTAATTGCTGATGCAATGCATCCCATCCCTGTTCTGCCGCCTGTTGCTCTATTTGCGCCCGAATAACTGGATCAGCAGAAGGCAAAGGCGATAAACCTTCAAGTAACGCCTTGAAATAGAGCATCGTTCCTCCAACCAACAGAGGAATACGGCCAGAGGCGGTAATTTCTGCCATTTCCTTCAATGCATCGCGACGGAAATCAGCAGCAGAATAAGGTTGAGAAGGGTCCAGAATATCGATTAAACGATGAGGCGCCAACGCTTGCTCTTCGGTTGTTGGTTTGGCGGTGCCAATATCCATTCCACGATAAATCAGCGCAGAATCAACGCTGATCAACTCCACTGGAAGATGCTGGCGTAAAGCGATAGATAAAGCTGTTTTGCCTGAGGCCGTCGGGCCCATAACAAAAATTGCCGTTGGTAGATGTTGAGTCTTCTGATCACTCATGAGTAAGAGATGCCACCACTGCTTGTAAATCAATTAATTGTAATAACCCATCTGGTGGAGATTTTACCAGTTGTGGGCAAAGACGCTCAACATCAGCTAATAACTGTACCGCCTGCGCAACATTCCACGTTTCATATTCACTGCCGATATGACAAGCAAGCCAAGTTACAATCTGTTCTGCCGATGCTGATGGCTGTTGTGCTAAATAACCTAGCAACTCAGGAATTAATTTAGGCAGATTTTGTTGACGTAATGGTAACGATACCGCACGTAGTGTTGCTTTTCCATGAGATATAGAGGCATCAATACCAAAATAACCTAATAAGTCACTATAACGATTTAAAGCATCAGCTTCCTCTTTACTAAGAACGAGTTTCAGCGGTATCAACAGTGGCTGTGATTTCAGCCCTTGCTCTGTTGGTGTTAACTGTGCTCGCCTTAACCAGCGTTCAGCTACCGGCAAAGATAACAATCCAATTCCCAATGGGGATTCAATCAGAGCATAGCACGATGAATATATACTCAATACCTTACCAAAACTATGGCTGCTATTTTTAACCTGAACAGGAGCCGAAGTAACCTTTTCTGCCATAACCGGAGCGATTCTCGCCGGAAACAGCTCTCTTTTGCCTTCAGGTTCAGGGACAGACTGCATCAGCTTCTGATACACCTCACCCTGACGTTTCTGATAATGATCTCCATGATATTGGCGATTTTCACCACCGCGAAAGCCCCCAACACTCCCTTTACTTGACAATACCTCTTTTGGTGACGATGTTGCCGCGGGTGTAGTATTGTTTTGCCGGGAAAAATGATTTTCCCCTGCTGACGGACGGTTTTCCGGCTCCCATGCCGGCGCAGGCTCACAGCAAGCTATATCCAATTCAGCGCCGCTTCCGCGCTGTTTTAATACGGCGGTTACACCCTGATAGATAAAATCATGTACCAAACGGGCTTGATGGAAGCGAACTTCATGCTTCGCAGGATGCACATTCACATCCACCTGATGCGGATCAACCTCCAAATATAAAACATAAGCAGGCTGTTGTTCTCCTCGGAGCAAATCTTGATAAGCTTGACGGATAGCATGATTAATTAAGCGATCACGCATCATACGCCCGTTTACATAACAATATTGAATATCTCCACTCACTTCAGCATTCATCGGGTCAACAACCCATCCTTTGATCGATAAATCATCATGCTGCCAGGAAAGAGAAAGCGCCCGTTGCATAAAAGCGGTGCCACAAATGGAAGCCAACCGTCGTTCATACTGTGATTCATCTTTCGCTGGCCGGTATTGGCGCACCAACTTACCGTTATGATGTAAATTGATCAATACATCCAAGCGCGCCAGTGCAATACGTCTGACAACTTCATCAATATGACCAAATTCTGTCTTTTCTGTTCGCAGAAATTTGCGCCGTGCGGGGGTGTTATAAAACAGATCCAGCACTTCGACAGTACTGCCTACCGGATGTGCCGCCGGCTTCACTGTCACCGCCATATCCCGCCCTTCCGCGTAGGCTTGCCAAGCTTCGTGCTGTTCTTCCGTACGGGAAGTCAATGTCAGACGCGAAACTGAGCTGATACTCGCCAACGCCTCCCCACGGAATCCCATACTGATAATGGCCTCCAAATCATCAAGTGTGGCGATCTTACTGGTGGCATGACGAGCCAACGCTAGCGCAAGATCTTGATGGTTAATGCCACAGCCATTATCACGGACACGAATCAGTTTTACTCCACCACGCTCAATTTCAATATCAATACGGCTAGCGCCAGCATCAAGGCTATTCTCCACCAACTCTTTTACAACTGATGCAGGGCGTTCTACGACTTCGCCAGCCGCTATTTGGTTTGCTAATTGAGGAGGTAGGATCTTGATTGCCATACTTAACCTTTACTTCTTGGCTGTTTTAGGTGCCGCTTGTAATGGATTCGCTAGAAAATAGTTGCGCAATCCTCGATGGATAGCACTTGCCAGCTTATCCTGAAAATCATTGGAACCAAGCAGTGTTTCTTCTGCTGAGTTACTGATAAATCCCGTTTCCACTAAAATTGAAGGAATATCCGGAGAACGTAACACACCTAAGCTAGCATGTTCTGGTGAACGTTTATGTAATAAACCGACTTTACGCAACTCACTTAAAACCTGTACTGCAACGTTATAACCCACCCGTTGGGAGTGACCGAATTGCAGATCCAGCACCGCCTGGCTTAGGTAGGGATCGGTACCATTTGCCAATGCATCTCCTGCGCCACCCAGTAACTCAGACTGTTTCTCATGCTGCTCAAGCCAATTACCCAATTCACTGTTTGCACGCTTGTTTGACAACACCCAGACAGAAGCACCACGCGCACTACGATTAGGGGCTGCATCTGCATGAATAGAAACCAACATATTCGCGCTATGTTTACGCGCAACCTCAGAACGACCAGCAACAGAAATAAAATAGTCTCCGTTACGGGTCAAAACGGGTTTGAACATCGGATCATTGCGTAACAATGCTTCAAGTTTGCGCGCTACACTGATAGTCACATTCTTCTCTTTCAATCCACGTTGCCCAATCGCACCGGGGTCTTGGCCACCATGTCCTGCATCAATAGCGACAACGACTCGCTGACTGCCCTTAGAAGTTGCTTGCAAAGCAGCCTGTTTTGTCGTCTGCAATTTGTTGTTAGTAAGTGATGGCTTACTCGTAGCTGCTTGTGAACTCTCTCTAAAAACAGACTTACCAGTCGATACCCCAGAAACCCGCAGAGTAAAAATCACCCGATATTCACTACCCGACTGCTGTACTATAGAATTGACTTTAACTTTATTATTTAGTTCAAATACAATGCGTTTTTTTTGTCGATCAGGTGCCTGGCTGGAACGGATTTTCCTCACTAAATCCTGCCCCGGTAGATTCATCGGTAAACCAACAATTTTTTCTGATTGATGGATATCTACCACTAAACGCTCTGGCGAATGCAATGGAAAAACACTGTAATTAGGGCGACCACCTGAAAAAACCATCGTCACTTTAGATTCATTTATGCTGTTACTGACATGAATATTGGATAAAGTCGCCGCTGTTGCAGTTGTTACCACTAAACTGTTTATCATAATAAACAGCCAGCCCATTACCATAAAACTGACTTGCCATTTCTTTATCATTTTTACGACTAAAGGACGCGTCATAGTCAGGTGATCTCTTATAAATATTTCAAATTATCTAACAGGCTCTCGCCATATTTAGACAAAGCAATAAAATGTGCCTGTCGCCCTTCTGGCTGGTAACTCAAATGTAATTCAATATCTGCATCCGGTAATACGCCTTCTCCTTGCTGAGGCCATTCCACCAGACAAATGGCATCTTGATGGAAATAGTCACGTATTCCCATAAATTCCAGCTCTTCCGGATCTGCCAATCGGTAAAGATCGAAATGGTAAACCGGCCTCGGTATTAAAGCATAAGGCTCAACCAAAGTATAAGTTGGGCTTTTTACATGCCCTTTATGACCTAAGGACTGCAAAAAACCGCGGCTAAACGTAGTCTTACCAGCCCCCAAATCACCATATAAATAAATTACACTACCACTATTACAGGCAGCAGCAACCGCGCTTCCAAGAGAAACTGTCGCATCTTCATCTTTAAGTGATAAAACAAGTTCTTTCATCGAATAATATCTGTTGTTTTATTAATTCATCAGCCAAAACGATAACCCTAACACACCTCTATTATCAACATTTAACATCTTCTGCTCAGTTTCATTATCAAACCCACTATTTTTGGCTTGAAACAAATTATGCTAGACTGCGACGCCTTGTAGTATAAACCGATTTCCATCATGACAACGCCTCTCGATCTTAATCTTTTAGCCGCCAATATCAAACAATGGGGTCTTTCTCTTGGTTTCCAACAAGTTGGCATTTGTGATACTGATTTATCGGTAGAAGAGACAAAACTTCAGGAATGGCTAGATAAACAATATCACGGGGAGATGGCATGGATGAAACGCCACGGCATGATGCGTGCTCGCCCGGATGAACTTTTACCAGGGACACTGAGAGTTATTAGTGTAAGAATGAATTACCTCCCTGCTAAAGCTTCTTTTGCCAGCACGCTAAACGACGCTGAACTCGGTTATATCAGCCGTTATGCTCTAGGAAGAGATTATCACAAACTATTGCGCCAACGTCTTAAGAAACTAGGGGAACAAATCCAAAACTACTGCCATGACTTCGAATATCAGGGAGTCCTTAATTTTCGACCTTTTGTTGATTCAGCACCCATAATGGAACGCCCACTCGCCGCCAAAGCCGGATTAGGCTGGGTCGGTAAACACTCACTTATTCTTAATAGAGAAGCTGGTTCATGGTTTTTCCTCGGTGAGTTGCTGATTAATCTTCCCCTGCCGATAGATCTTCCACAAAAAGAGCAATGTGGACGCTGTGTCGCCTGCATGACAACCTGCCCAACCGGTGCAATTATCGCCCCTTATACTATTGATGCCCGCCGTTGTATTTCCTACCTCACAATTGAATTAGAGGGTATTATTCCTGAGGAATTTCGTCCACTGATGGGAAATCGTATTTACGGTTGTGATGACTGCCAGATTATTTGTCCTTGGAACCGCTTTTCCCAATTGACAGATGAAGATGATTTCAGCCCTCGTGCAATATTACATACACCAAAGCTATTGGATTTATTCAATTGGAGTGAAGAGAAATTCTTACGGATAACGGAAGGTTCTGCAATTCGCCGCATTGGTTACTTACGCTGGCTACGCAATATTACTGTTGCTTTAGGAAACGCACCTTATCAGTACGATATCGTTCTGGCTCTGCAACAAAAACTTGGATTAAACACCATGCTAGATGAACATATTCATTGGGCTATTGAACAGCAAATCATTCGCCGTAAAACGAATACTATTAATGTACAAACACCACAACAGAAACGACTTATTAGAGCGATAACCAAGGGCTTGCCCAGAGATGCTTAATTATTAGCCATCTCTATAACGCATAAAAAGATTCAGATAATTTTCCTGTGAATAAAATAAAAACCCCTTGCTGATCAATGCTCAAAAAAAGCGCAAGTGATCAATATGACATTTCTTAACAAAGAATCATTCTGAAAAACTATCAATGAGTTACAAAATAAATACTCATTTTATGACATTCAAAATTAGAAAAATTCAGACGCAACAGCCTGTGGATAAGTCTGTGTGATAATTTTAAAGCATCATACTTATTTGCCGGGAAACCAGCTTCCGGGCTGTGGATAAAAAATAGAAATCTGTACTATGAGGATATAATCCAAAAACCAAATCTAAAACAAGCGAGCACAACTATTGAGGAAGAAGCTTGAAGCGGGAGATAAATTCTATGAATATCAGCTAATTCATTGATTCGACTGATATTTTTCCCATGCCTCATTGCCGAAAGGAGTGCATTATGTACTACCTCAAAACGTTTGGCAAGCAGAAGTTGAAAAAATATTTGGCAATGAAAGAATAATACTTTCTTTACCCCTTTAGACATAAACATCACACAATATTAGTCAAACCAACGCACAGATTCAGACATTCAGCTAAAGCCTTCGCTTGATCCACGGTTATTACGGTGAGATTCTTTTTACTTGATCAAGGAGGATCTGAACAATCATGAGGAATCAATAAGCAAGCAATTTTCATGGGCGCCAATCATATTGGATATCGCCCTGCTATTGCATGCAAATAACAGTAAGATAACTCACTAGCAATGAGGATTAAAGAATGAAAAGATTTACCAAAATTGCAGTAGGTTTTCTAGCGTTCACCACAGCTCAAATCGCCTTTGCCGCTACCAGCACTTGGTCACAAACGAACCGTGCCCCAAATGTTTATGCTGCCGGCTACACCAACTCAAATTTCTTTACCACACCCTCTTCGGTACCGACAAGGGCAACTATTACGACAGTATCTTGGAATATCGGTTTATATAGCAATGGTGCGACAACTCAGACTTTCAACGTTTGTTATACCCCTCGATATTCATCCACCCCATCGCAATGCCTGGATGTCTCCGGCGCCCTAAATAGCACCACAAATGCCTTTAGCGGCCATGACGCCAAAGGTTCCTTTAGAATTAGTGGGATTCTCAACGGAGGTACTTACCCCGTTTACCCGTCCCATTACAATATGATCAAAGTTGATTATCAGTATTAAGCAACCGGACCTGAAGCCTCATGGCTTCAGGTCAGATGTTTGGAATATTAACCCAGAGCTTAACTGATATTAGCTGATAAGGGTTAACTTTTGCGACACCCTCGCGCTAGGCGAGGGTTTACGGCGGATTTTGCTAAATCATCAGAGAAACAGATCTGGCCTTACATTGAAACGTTCAGAAAACGCTTTAATGTGCGCAATCGTCAATGAGCGTGTACCAGAGAAAATCTGGCTGATAAGCGACTTAGAACCAATTCCTCTTTCAGGTCTGAGTAAGAGAGGCCGTGTTGATCCATCAACACGCGCAGTGCCGCAACACCGGTAGGAATATCATCTACAGCTTTATTAAATGCAGCAAAGCGCTCATTGCTGTTTTCATAGTCAGCGATTTTAGCGGACAGAAAGTCAATCAGCGGGCTTTCATCATCGTGTTCGATGAGGTAATCCACCATTGCCAGAGCATCATTATAAGCATCCTCATCATTTGGGAAATCGCGTGCAGCTTTCTCAAATGGATCCTTGGAAATAACGGGCATATCACTCACTCCGTTTACATCATGTAAACAACAAAAATCTATAGTCACCCTCTTTTCTAAAATCAGCATTTGCTTAATTGGAAAGGTGATTTTATAATCAACCAATTGACTTTTTATAGTCTCTATTTAGTCCTTTTTAATGTGAGGAATTCTATGCGTTATTCAGAACAGATCAAACCCATTAGCTACCTAAAAGCCAATGCAGCTACGGTGATGACGACACTCACTGAGTCCCGTTCACCGATGATTATTACACAAAATGGCGAAGCAAAAGCGGTGATTCAAGATATTGCCTCTTATGAGCAGACTCAAGAAACTATAGCGTTGTTAAAGATTTTAGCTTTAGGGCAACAACAAGTTAAAGCAGGTGAAGTCACACCGGTAAAGGATGTGGTTCAACGCTTAAAAAATAAAGGGAAGTTCGCCTAATGCCATATCATGTCATGCTGACTAAAAATGCCGAAGCAGATTTAGAGGACATTTACGATTACATTGTCGAAAATGACAGTTCAGAGAAAGCTGATTATGTATTGGATCAATTGCTGAAAACAGCAGACAGTCTGGCTAACTTTCCTGAAAAAGGCAATTATCCCAAGGAGTTGCAGGAGTTAGGGATCCGCGACTTCCGCCAAACATTTTTTAAACCTTACCGGGTTATTTACCAGATCACAGGTAAACAGGTGGTAATTTTTGTGATTGCCGATGGTCGGCGAGATATGCAAACCCTGCTTACGCACCGGTTATTAAGTGTATCTGCATGATAAGGAAGACTTGGAGCGGGAAACGAGACTCGAACTCGCGACCCCGACCTTGGCAAGGTCGTGCTCTACCAACTGAGCTATTCCCGCATTACTGACTGGCGATCACCTGAAATAATAGACTAATCCCAAGAAATCAATTGCTAACCTAAACTTGGAGCGGGAAACGAGACTCGAACTCGCGACCCCAACCTTGGCAAGGTTGTGCTCTACCAACTGAGCTATTCCCGCACCGCTTTGAACTGGCTGATTTACTTATTTGTTTTCGTAAATCTCATGTGCCGTTCGATGCGTTGCATTCTACTTACTTCACGTATCGAGTCAACACAATTATTGTTACGCTGTGTTTGTTCGATGGTTTTTACGTCATTTCGATCAAGCTTCACGCAAATCAGACCAGGCCGCGTTTACATATTGAAACATTGACCAAAATGTCATCACCGTGGCAACATAAAGTAATATGAATCCGCCCAATTCGAATTCAAAATTAGGGCGCCATAATAAAGCAACTAACGCCGCCATCTGCGCTGTCGTTTTTACCTTACCCATCCAAGAAACGGCAATACTACTGCGTTTGCCTAATTCGGCCATCCATTCTCTGAGAGAAGAGATGATAATTTCACGCGCTATCATGGTTGCTGCGGGGAGGGTTATCCACCACGTATGATAATGCTCGGAAACTAAGACTAATGCGGCAGCAACCATGATTTTGTCCGCGACAGGATCAAGAAATGCGCCAAAGCGGGTTGTCTGTTTCCAAAGGCGGGCGAGAAAGCCGTCAAACCAGTCTGTCGCCGCAGCGACAATAAAAATTGTGGCACAAACCATCGGCGCCCATGTAAATGGCAAATAGAATGCCAGGACAAAAAATGGGATCAGGGCGATACGAAATAGAGTGAGCCATGTTGGTATATTTAATTGCATAGTGCTTCTTAACTATCTGGCTATAGTGGAATTTATAAGTATGGTGCATCAATGTACTTAGTGTTTCAATGCATTATAAATTTTTTCTGCTAATGCATAAGAAATAGTCGGTACTTTTGCGATCTCTTCGACACTTGCGTTGCGTAAAGGCTGCAAACCTCCCATATATTTCAGTAACATTTGTCGGCGTTTGGGGCCGACTCCTTCAATAGATTCCAGTGTACTGGTGTTTCTAACTTTAGCTCTGCGCTGGCGGTGCCCGGTTATTGCATGATTATGTGATTCGTCACGAATATGCTGAATTACATGCAGAGTGGGAGAGTCCGGCGGTAATGCGATACCTTTATCCTCCGTCGTGAAAAATAGTGTTTCAAGCCCAGCTTTGCGATCACTGCCTTTGGCAACGCCTATCAATTGAGGGCGCGTTTTATCCCATCCAACATCAAGAGATTGAAAGACATCTATTGCCTGAGCTAATTGCCCTTTACCTCCATCGATGAAAATAATGTCGGGAATTTTTGACTCATCTAATGCTTTTCCATATCGACGGCGTAATACTTGATTCATGGCAGCGTAATCATCACCGGGAGTAATACCACTGATATTATAGCGCCGATATTCGGAACGTAGTGGGCCATTGCTATCAAAAACGACACAGGATGCAACAGTTTGTTCCCCCATAGTGTGACTAATATCAAAACATTCCATTCTCTGAATTTTTGCCAGCTTAACCAATTTGGCGAGAGAGTCTAATCTTTGATGAATGGTTGATTGTTGCGATAAGCGGGTAGTTAGGGCGGTGGTTGCATTTGTGCGAGCAAGTTTCAGATAACGGGCTTTGTCTCCACGAGGGCGGGTTTGAATATGAATTTTCCGCCCGGATATTTCAGATAAAGAATCAGACAAAATATCTTTTTCCGGCAGAGTGAAATCCAGCAAAATTTCTGAGGGCAAAGTCCGATTCTGGCTGCCCTGTAAATAAAATTGGCCAAGGAATGTTTGTACAATCTCATCAAGCTTTGTCCCTATCGGGATTTTAGGGTAATAACTCCGGCTGCCCAGTACTTTGCCTTGACGTATAAACAGTACGTGTAGACAAGCCATACCCGCTTCAAAGGCAACACTGATAACATCCAGGTCATCGTCTGTTCCTGAAACAAATTGTCTTTCAGTGACCTGACGAACGGCCTGGATTTGATCACGATATCTTGCAGCATCTTCAAATTTCAGTTGCTGGCTGGCTTGTTCCATTCGGTTAATTAATCTGGTTAAAACTTGCTGATCTTTGCCTAAAAGGAACAGACGAATATAATCAACTTGTTGCTGATACTCTTCTTCACTTACCAGCCCGTTAACGCAAGGCCCAAGGCAGCGGCCAATTTGATATTGCAGGCATGGCCGCGAGCGATTGCGGTAGACACTATCCTCACATTGTCGGATAGGAAAAAGTTTTTGCAGTAAGATTAATGATTCTCGTACTGCATGAGTATTTGGAAACGGGCCGAAATATTCACCTTTAGAATGTTTAGCTCCCCGATGCATTGCCAGCCGTGGGTGTTTATCCGCGCTGAGAAAAATGTAAGGGTAGGATTTGTCATCTCGTAGTAAAACGTTATATCGGGGCTGATAGAGCTTAATGTAATTATGCTCCAATAGCAGTGCTTCTGTTTCGGTATGCGTGACAGTAACATCTATTTGAACAATATTTTTAACCAGAGATTCGGTTTTACGACTGGCGACCTGCGCACGAAAGTAACTGGCAAGCCGTTTTTTTAAATCTTTGGCTTTACCAACATAAATAACCGTACCTGAGGCGTCATACATACGATAAACACCAGGCTGACTGGTTACTGTTTGTAAAAATGTTTTTGAATCAAATTGTTCCGTCACTATTTAATAGACTCTCTGTGTCAAATAGCCCATAACGTATTGCCATATGTGTTAATTCTACATCGCCGCTGATATTGAGTTTACTAAACATTCGGTAGCGATAGCTATTGACGGTTTTTGGGCTAAGATTAAGTTGTTCGGAGATATCACTCACTTTTTGTCCTTTCGTGATCATCAGCATAATCTGTAATTCACGATCAGACAGACAACTTAATGGATTGTCTTTCTGTGGACTAATTTGGCTAAGGGCCATCTGTTGAGCAATATCGGGAGCGATATAACGCTGGCCGGCATTAACTGCGCGGATTGCATTAATCATGTCCTGAGGGGTAGAAGCTTTACTGAGATATCCTCTGGCGCCGGCCTGCATCACTTTCATTGGCAAAGGATTTTCAGTATAGATAGTCAACATGATGACTCGGACATCGGGACAATAACGCAGGATTCTTTTTGTTGCCTCCAGGCCGCCCATGCCTGGCATGTTCATATCCATTAACACGATATCTACTTTATTAGCCCGGCACCACTTTATCGCTTCTTCACCACAGTTAGCTTCTCCTGTTACTGTTATCCCTTTTACGTCATCAAGAATACGTTTTACACCAACCCTGATCAGCTCGTGATCATCGACTAACAAAACATTTATCAAAAAAGTATCTCCAACTGGCTCTATGCTCATACATGAGCTTCATTGACATTGCTTGTGTATTGAATTTGTTTCAAAAGAGTTAACTTCAATTGTCTATTTTTTGACTTTTAGTAAAGATTATATAAAACAATAGAATAGATAAATTATCCTAAAAGTTCATCAGGAATGTGAATATTATACTTATCTCTTCCAAAGACAAAAGAGAATTATTTTATACGATGACAAGTACTGTTTATTTGTAATGGGAATATTCTGCCTATTCTGATTATGATGAAATTAATAACTAAATAAATATTTATAAAATAAATGGTTTTAACAATAATTTAACGCTTTTTGGCGTAGATCTATTTGGAAAATGTATAAAAATAGGGGATGAATTATGTGGTATAATTATTATTTTCATAACGTAATTAATACGTAAACGGGTAACGACTATGAATAAAATCGTTTTAATTCCTTCATCCGATACTGAAACTCTGGCAACAGAGGTGACATGTTTGAAAGTTCTGTTGGCTTCCATTCTTAAAACTATGGGGCAAGCTCATGCAGGGAAAGTTGTACTGAATTTGGAGCGTGTTATTGCAGAAATGGGAGATGAAAAACAGGCTAAGATATTTGAAAATACGGTTCATCAAATAAAAGCGTTATATCGGCAGTGAGGTAGGTTTCAGGGGTTAATGTTATTGCCCCTGTACATCCCACTTTTGCTACAGGTTGAAATGAACAGTATTTATTTTCATAATGTTTTTTTGTAAAATATATTATTATGCGCATTAAATTAGTATAACTATATGAAACTAAAGATGTAATATAAACAAATTAAAAATAATATTAATTGTCCAGTTATAGATAAAGGTGCGCTAAGGAGAATGATTTGTGAAAAATCTTTAAATTATAATTGTTATTTTATCGTTATATACAGAATGATATATTGAAAAAAGGTATCAATTAACTTTTTCTTTTGCAGATAAGTAATGTAATCATCATTGATGACAAACAATAATAGATTCATTGTTATGATAATGATTAGTTTTTACTTTTATAAATGTTAATTCTATGTGAATGGTATGGGTGATGTCTTTATATCGATATGAAATATAAGTGATTTTCTTGATTTTTATCATTGCATCTATATGGTTGAATAACTCATAGTAATTAACAGGATATGGAGTATACTAAATGTAGTAGTCTGGTTTGGTATGTAAATGTGGTATGTAAATATAGGAGCGTGCGTATGTACAAAACTATTTTAGTACCGGTAGATATTTCAGAAGATGAACTAACGAGTAAAGCTGTTAAGCATGCACTGTCTTTGGCGAAAAAAACAGGTGCGAGGCTCCATATTCTTCATGTACTGCCAATTTCATCAGCAATTGTTAATGCATATTCGTTGGGATATGATGAAATTAAGGATAAAGCGACAATTAAAGCCGAAGATGATTTGAAAACGCTGCTTGATACCATCGATTTTCCTGATGGCAGGTTATCCTATTCCATTGCATTTGGGTCGCCAAGAGATGAAATAACAGCAACAGCGACAGAAATTAATGCTGATCTTATTGTTATTGGCTCTAGAAGGCCCAATATTACAACGCACTTGCTAGGATCTAATGCATCTGGTGTTGTTAAATATTCGACAACATCTGTTTTGGTTATCAGATAAGGTAATTAAACGTAATGGGAGAGATTGGCTAGCCATCTTCGGATGGCTTGCTAGATAACTTATCCGGTAAATATTTTATTGCGATATATGGGGTATTTTTGGAAAGTGTGTTCTTTATTACCTTGGGGCTTGTTGTAACGCCTTTCATTCATCGAATATTGCATAAGTGGCATCTTGACTCTGAGTGATTGAAAATAGAGCTATACCGTAATTTATTTGATTTAGTTAAACAACTCACAACAAATAATGGAATATTTTATATACTCATTAAAGTAGTTAGGTTTGGTATATAAATATAGGAGTGCGTATGTACAAAACGATTTTAGTACCGGTAGATATTTCAGAAGATGAATTGACCGATAAAGCGATTTCACATGCAGAGTATTTAGCGAAGTTATCTGATGCTAATATACATCTTTTCCATGCCGTTCCTGATATATCAAGATTTTCAATTAGTTATAGTTACCAATATGACTTGCTCAACTCTTTTGCCAAGAAATCTATTGCAAGATCAGAAGAGGAATTGTCAAAAGTGGCTGAGAAAATAGATTTGCCAAAAGAGCGAGTCTCTTTCTCCGTAGCCTTTGGATCACCGAGGGATAAAGTATTATCGACAGCAGATGAGATTAAAGCAGATTTAATTGTTATTGGTTCCCGGCGACCTAATATTTCCACCCATTTATTAGGTTCAAACGCTTCAGGGATTGTCGGATATGCAAATATTTCAGTTTTGGTAGTCAGGTGAATGACTTGTTCAGCAGTGAAAAAAACAGTTTTCACATAGTACTCGTTACTTAATAGGTATTATGTTATTCAATACTGACGTGATAATCCGGTGCAGGTATTTTGCATCGGATTTTTCTATTGTTAAAACAGAATATTGAACTTATTTTGGCGATAATTGATTTTAAGTTATCCATTTTTCACCGAAAAGTTGATCTGTACAGGATAGATGTTGCTTTAAATCACGGTTTAAAGTGAATATCAGGCAAAGATACCACAAGAATCAGTGACTTATACGGTTATAGTAAAAATAAGCATGATTTTAATTTATTGGCTATAGTTAATTTCAGCAAGGTGACTCGTTTTGATAACTGGATGAGGACAAAACATGTTAAGAAAATTAGCAGCTGAATTGCTTGGAACTTTTGTTCTGGTTTTTGGGGGATGTGGTAGTGTTGTATTCTCTGCGGCATTTCCTGAATTAGGGATTGGTTTTGTCGGTGTATCTTTGGCATTTGGTTTAACAGTATTAACGATGATATATGCTGTTGGGCATATTTCTGGCGGGCATTTTAACCCCGCTGTAACAATTGGTCTTTGGGCTGGTGGTCGTTTCAAGGCAGTAGAAATTATTCCTTACATTATTTCTCAAGTTATCGGTGGTATTCTTGCCGCGGCAGTACTGTATGTTATTGCCAGTGGGCAGGCGGGTTTTGATGCGACCACGAGTGGCTTTGCATCAAATGGTTTTGGCGAGCATTCACCGGGTGGATTTTCACTACAATCTGCTATTGTGGCCGAAATTGTTTTAACGGCTATTTTCTTAATTGTCATTATTGGTGTGACAGATAGACGAGCACCTCCGGGTTTTGCACCATTAGCAATCGGCTTGGCGCTGGTTTTAATTAATTTGATTAGCATTCCTATTACCAACACATCAGTCAATCCAGCACGAAGCACAGCTGTTGCTATATTCCAGAATACCTGGGCTTTAGAGCAGTTATGGTTCTTCTGGGTGATGCCGATTATTGGTGGAATTATTGGTGGAGGAATCTACAGGTTACTGTTTGCTGAAAAACAATAATTTTTACTGGTGAGTTACCTTGCTTAAGGCCACGCTGTAGTGTGGTCTTTTTTGTCATTGTTATTTTTTCATCTGTTTTAATAAAGGCAGGAAACATTATCATGAAGATTTGCAGTTATCAATGGTAAATAATTCGGATGTATTTTATTGCAATGTGTTGGATGATTTATTATTGCCAATTATACAAAAATAATTAACCCTATAAGTTATAAAATAAATTTCATTATTCTTTTCCTGAACTAGACTATAATTAGCACCAATTGAGAGAGGTTATCTGTACGATTATTTAATATATTGATTACTGAATGATATTATTGAATTTAAGAGGAGTATATGAGCCAGAAAAATGATTTTAAAGCCTTTTCTGTTAGTGATAATGCTAATGTGGTCAGCCAAGAAAAATATGAAGAAAGTCAGAATTTAAAGACGGGATTTCCTCCCGAGAATGTTTCTACTCATGTATTGAATAAGGTATTACGCCAATCCTCAACAATAGCATCTGTCGTGGCTAATTTTATTGCGACACAATCTGGTGAGGATGTTTTGGATGATGGTGATATAGCTAAACTTACTGTGCGATTCAATAGGGCTTTAGATAAAGCTTTAGAGCAAAAAGTTTCAAGTATTTCCAGCACCCCCGTTGGTTCGCCTATTCCCTGGCCGTTGCCTCATCCACCTTCCGGTTATTTCACTTGTAATGGCTCCGCTTTTAGTAGGTCACAGTATCCGAAGTTAGCAGAAGCTTATCCTGATGGTAGATTACCTGATTTAAGAGGCGAGTTTATTCGTGGCTGGGATGATGGGCGTGGTGTTGATAGTGGCCGTGTTATTTTAAGTGCGCAGACTGACAACACAAAAAGAATACAACTAACGAAAGGTCTTCCTGATGATAGATTTCTTTCTAGTTATCAAGGCCCTTTCGATAAATACCAGTTCCCGTTGGGGCGTGATGTACTTGATAGCGCTACGGCTACATCTATTGCTAACAATACAAGCGGCTATGAAACCCGCCCCCGCAATATCGCATTTAACTATATCGTAAAAGCAGAATAATATTGTAAAGGCAGAATAATAATGACACAAGAAAATATCTTAGATACTGAAACCGCTGTATTAGGTGAAGACGGATTAGCAATTCAAGCCGGCTGGATAAAAGTTTATCATGTTAATCCCTATTCGAGAGAATTCTCTGGCTCTGATTTCGAATATGTTGCGGAAGGTGTAGGTGTGTCAGCGCACTCTTATTTAGACGCACCAGACCTGCCCGATTCTGATGATATGGCTGTGCGTCGCAGTGAGGACGGAAGTTATTGGGAAATTGTTCCTGACCACCGTGGAAAAATAGCTTACAACACGCAAGCGGGTGCACAGGAAGAAGTGACGGCACTGGGTGAATTACCAGAGATATTAACATTCGAGCAACCGTCCACCAATTTTGATCAATGGGATGGTGAAAAATGGGTAACGGACTTTGAAGCTCAAAAAGTCAGTCAAATTGAACAGGCAGAACAACAACGTGCTATTTTCCGTCGGCAAGCCGATGAAGCCATCACTGTATTGCAATATGCGGTTGAAACTGAAATGGCATCGGAAGCGGAAAATGCGCTATTGTTAGATTGGAAAAAGTATTTGGTGTTACTGCGTCGGGTTGATGCTTCATCGGCGCCAGATATTGATTGGCCTGAACAGCCGCAGGAATAATATCATTAAAGTTTTATAATCCTCAGATATTAGCAAAGCACTGGTTTTTAATCAGTGCTTTGATTCGTATAAAAGTCCATATAAAAATGAACTCTGATTCATAAAGTTGATTTAATTATCGATTTTAAATTTATTTGCGATAAAAGAGGAGGGAGGTTAATAAGGATATTTTAAGATGTTGAATATTTTTGACTATAAATAAACATTATTTAATTTGGGGAAGGTATATGAGTCAAAAAAATGATTTTAAAGCGTTTTCTATTAGTAATAATGCTAATGTGGTGAGTCAAGAAAGATATGAAGAGAGCAAGGATTTACTAAGTGGGTTTCCACCAAATGATGTTCCCACTCATGTGTTAAATAAAGTATTACGCCAGGCGTCAACAATAACATCGGTTGTAGCTGATTTTATTGCGACACAATCTGGTAATGCTGTCTTGGATGATGGTGATATAGCTAAACTCACTGCGCAATTAAATCGAGCATTAGAACAAAAAATCACAGCAGGAATTCCCAATGCCTCATTAACACAAAAGGGTATTGTTCAACTGACCAATGAGATGGGTAATAATGACACACTGGCTGTGACGCAAAAGCTGGTTCAGGAAATAGTCAATTCATTGCGTGAGAATATTAATGCCAAGGTACCTAATAGCCGGAAAATAAACGGTAAGGCGTTGACTGGAGATATCAATTTGACTACGGGGGATGTGGGCGCAGTATCAATTAATGATGCAATGCATTCAATGGGTTTTGCTCGTTTGTATGGATCGGAAAATCTATACGATGGTTGTGCCGGGTATGGACCCAACTCGCCATTCCTTATTAAATATGGATTGCCATCTGATTGGTATGGTGTTCAGTTAAGATTTAGTAATGTAAATGGTTTATCAAGTGAAGGCGTAGATGGTGTATGGAGCCACAGGCTGGTTTTCATGCATGAAGGCAGTACATATCGTACAGATAGCATAAATAGCGATAGCAAAAGACAAGTCACACGTAAGTTTTGGGACGATAAGAACGCTACACCAGATACCAACGGATATCTCAAGACTGCCTCCCCGGTAATAGAAATCTCCTCTGATGGCACATTCTCGACTAATGATGAATCCGAAGGTGCAGAAGTAATAAAAGAGGGAACCGGCATATATCGTGTATTAAATATCCTGGGCTATAACGCTGATGGTGGTTGGGGTGTGCATGGCGGTATTTCCGTTCCCTGCGACAACAATAATCTCGAACTGATTTTTGTTGATGACCACGTTCAGCCTGATGGTTCTATTATCATTGAAACTTTCCATCGCCAACACGCGCATTTACCGGAGAGATTTCAAAATTGGCGACTCAAATCTATTGATGGCAATGGCAACCAGATCTTCTATCAAGATGGGGAACCCTGTGATATTCCTGATTCTTGCCGCTTAGATATTCGGGTCCAAATGCCAGAAGATTCACTCTGGAACTTGAATCGCAAGAAATTACAGGAAGAAATGGAGAGTACTAGCGCTTCTAAGTAATAAATGCTTCTGGTAGTAAATTGCAGTAAGACGGGGCCGTGTATCGGCCCTGTACCTTATTTGGACTTCAATATCGGAAGCTGATATTGAGCACCATTCTCTATTTTTTCATGCCAGTGGTGAGTGATATAACTACTCGTTTTTAAAGCATATAGTTTATATATCGAACTCATCATACCCGATTAATCATTCCACAATAATGGGATAACTGCCATTTTGTGATATCTCAACCTGTTCATTGAATAGCCTTTCTTTTTAAAATAAACGCTAAGAAGAAATGCAAAGAAACAATGTTTGTCTTATAGGTCGATTATGAGGCAATATAAAAGAGTAAAATCAGAATGATATTTTTGCATAAGTAGGGTTTATCATTGAAACGTAAAGTTATTTTTTGGGCAATTCATATTGGGTGTTTCAGCTTAATTGCTCCTTTATCATCTTCTTTTGCCGCTCCGGCGACCTTTGAACAAGCTAAAGTTGAATTGCGTAAACGCATTTACCATGATCAATTTAAGTCAGGGGAAGGGACATTTTATTGTGGTTGCAATTGGCAATGGACGGGTAAGAGCGGTGGACGCGCAATTCTTTCTTCGTGTGGCTATCAAGTCAGATCGCAACAGAATCGAGCTGAACGAATTGAATGGGAACATATTGTTCCTGCCTGGGTTTTTGGGCATCAGCGGCAATGTTGGCAAAATGGGGGGAGGAAGAATTGTGTCTCTTCCGATCCTGTTTTCAGGGCAATGGAATCCGATATGCATAATTTGGCCCCATCAATTGGCGAGGTTAATGGCGATCGTAGTAATTTTGGTTATGGAATGTTACCGAAAAATATGCCAAATGATTATGGTCGTTGTACCAGTAAAGTCGATTTTAAATCTCGTACATTCGAGCCTAGAAATGAAGTAAAAGGGCAGGTTGCGCGGATCAATTTTTATATGCACGATCGTTACAATCTTTCCATGTCCCGTCAACAACAGCAATTATTTATCGCTTGGGATCGTCAATATCCACCGAGTAAATGGGAACGGGAGAGAGATAATCGAATTGCCGGTGTTATGGGGCATCATAACCCTTTTGTTACCGGTGAACAGAAATGGCAATTGTGGCATAAAAACTCCGCCGCGGGCATTCCAAAAAACGAGCAGAGAACAGGGCAAAGCAATAATCAAACAGATATCCAGAGACAGCGGGTGTTGCCTGATGCGTCCTCTACGGGATTAATTAAAGGAAATAACAATAGCAAAATCTATCATTTTTCTCATTGTTCAGGTTATAAGGTGATTCAGGAGAAGAATGCTGTCTATTTTAAAACAGAAACGGAAGCAAAAAATGCGGGTTTTCGATTGGCTGGAAACTGTAAGGGTACTTAACAAAACAGATAATTAACTATTTACTCTGTTGTCATCAGTAATAATATTGTTGCCATCTGGTGGGGAAGAGCGCTTTTAGATAGTGACTTCTTTGTCGGATGGTAACGGAATGTATCAATTATGGTGTTAAGTCATTAGCTTATATTAATAAATACTTATCACTGAAAATATTAAATCATATTATTCAATGAATTAAATTTATCGCAAAAATAAATAAGCGATACTGTCGATGATTTTTAATCAAGAGTTCCTGGCTTGTTTGCCATAACTTAGGAATTGTCATTATACTGTCATAATGATTCGTTAGTTTTCACTAAATAGAAATAATGGTGAGTAACGTTAATGATTGATATTCCGATGATATGCGAACCTATGGGAGTATCAAAGTCATTAATATATGTGACGGTTCTACCACCGTTTTTCTATGGGGCTAAATAAGCGGACAGGAGGCGCCTATCTGTTTGAAATAAAGTAGTTATTATATCGGTGATATAACACCGGATGGGTGAAAACAACGATAAGGTGATACTGCTATGAGTAGACAGAAAGCAGTGATTAAATCACGTCGAGAGGCAAAGCGGATGATGAAAAGGGATTTGCGTCATCATCAATGTTATCAGGATGATAATGTAACCTCTCTGGTACAACTCGGTGGCGTAGAAGCCATTGGTATGGCACGTGATAACCGGGATACTTCGGAAATTTTGCCACGGACTGAAACGCAATGGCGTTATATGCGTGCAATAAACTATAAAAAATTGATTATTGCCAGTGGGGAGGCGGGCTGCGGTAAGACGTTTATCAGTGCCGCAATGGCTGCGGATGCGTTGATTAATAAGGAAATTGATAGGATCATCGTCACCCGACCTGTATTACAGGCAGATGAAGATCTCGGTTTTTTGCCCGGAGATATGGCTGAAAAATTTGCACCCTATTTCCGCCCAGTTTATGACGTTTTATTAAAACGCATGGGAGCATCATTTCTGCAATATTGCTTACGGCCTGAAATTGGCAAAGTGGAAATTGCGCCTTTTGCCTATATGCGGGGTAGAACATTTGAAAACGCATTTGTGATTCTGGATGAAGCCCAGAATGTCACTGTTAATCAAATGAAAATGTTTCTGACCCGGCTTGGGGAAAATGTTACTGTGATTGTAAATGGTGATATAAGCCAATGCGATTTGCCGGTTGGAGTCGTATCAGGATTGCGTGATGCACTGAAAAGATTTTCAGATGATGAAATCGTCAGTGTTATCCATTTTAATCAAGAGGATTGCGTTCGTTCTCAATTGTGCCAGAAAACGTTATTGGCTTATTGTGAATAAATTGCGGAAATACGCCGTTGAGGGCTTTTGTAACAGCGACTCACGGCGTGATCCTTGATTGTTCTGCCTATTTTAAATCCTTTACCTTTATTGTTTAATTCTGGATATAGATAAACTGGTGATATGACCTTAGTGGCGCTACTTTATTTTCCAGTAATGTGGTTCGGAGCGCTTGAACAGGGGAGCTAAACGGGCGTGTAATGTATGCAGCTCCTGTGTCCACAGGGTCAACGGTATTTGCATCGAATCTTTCGCTATGTTGGCGTGAAAACTTGGCGTATTATTACACAACATCTACGGCTGTAGTACTAGGCCGATTTGTGGGGCTGAGGAATGAACCCCCCACAAATCGGCGCTAATAAACCAGCACCATATTAGGAATAGTGGACCGGGGTTAATCTAACTCCCGCTGCACGTGTTATTTCAGTAATAGTGCTCAATGTCGGGTTGCCATTAGCGGATAACGCGCGGTAAATATGCTGTCGGGCAAGACCGGATTTTTTGGCTATCTCACCAACGCCGCCACGAGCCTCAATGATCTGGCGTAATGCAATAAGGAACGCACCAACGCCACCCGGCTCGTAAATGTCTTCTAACGCCGTCTGTAAATAGATTTCAGCGTATGCAGGATCGGCGCGCAACTCTTCAATCATTGCAGTATCGTGATCGATTGAAGCTGGGATATTAGAGTCACCTGCTTCGCAGGCTACTTTCATTTTGATTTTATCTGTCATTTTTTATCCTCACATGAAAATCTTTAAGGTAATTAACGGCTTTGTCTATATCCGTTTGTTGTGATCCTTTGTTGCCTCCGATGAGTAAGAGGATTATTTGTCCAGCTTCCATCGAATAATAAACGCGGTAGCCTTGCCCGTAATCAATTCGTAATGCCCAGACACCATCCCTTTCAAATTTGTGATCCCCGAAATTTCCGGCACATGCGCGGGATACTTGAGTGTCAACCTTAGCGGCAGCGCGGGGATCTTTTTTTCTAAGTTTTCTTATCCATTCAGTATAAGGAACTTTCTTGTTACCGTCCTGATAACGTAGTGTTGTATAAGGCATTCAGCTGCCCTCATCACAATGACTTATACTTATTGTCTCTTATAAGTTACATCTCATCAAGCATCCATCATGAATTTTTATATTTTATTCCCCGCAGCAGTTGACCGCGTGGCTTGACTGGAAGCTGAATTGGCGGTACTGCGTGAAATCGTGGGTGAACATGCCCGCCGCGAATAGCAAGAGAAAATTTTCATTTTTTTAATTCACGAAAAAATAAATTTGTAACAAAATGTTACAAACTCAAGAGAAATTGAATTATCGTCAATCGCATTTCTTCGATTTTAAAAACCTCGTTTTAAGTGATGTTGCGGATAATATCCGTATCGTTGATTCCCTCACCTTCTAATTTCAGTAAGTGAGGGGATCAAGCGAATATAAATATACAAGATTCTTAATCGTCGCTATCCATCACTTCATGACGCAGGACATGATAACCTTCCTCATCAAAGCCATGTCTCCAGTAAGGAATGGCATATAGCTGGTGGCGTTCATAGCCTTTTTCTCGGCGAATATAGCGACGAATTTCTTTTACCAGCTTATCTTCACCGGCAAGCCAGAAAGTGACATCTTCTGTTGGTAATGACCAAGATTTGAATTCAGATACGATTTTGTCAGTTATTTCAACATCACCGGTGATCCAGTGAACCGCTATTCCAGCCGGTTTTTTTAATTCCTGAATATCTTGCTCACTTTCGATACGAATAATGATCTGCCCGGTCGCGTCTGGTTTTACTGTTTCTAAGAGCGCGGCAATAGCAGGCAGGGAACTTGGGTCGCCAGCCATATAGTAGTGGCTGACTTTTGGTAGTAATGGATCTGGGCCGCCGGGGTTAGTGATACCGATCCAGTCACCGATTTTAGCGCTATAAGCAAATTCCACTGCCGGGCCGCCATTGTGGTGTAATGCAAACTCAATATCGATCTCTTTTTGTTCGGTGCGGATGGCGCGAACCGAGTAAGTACGGACAATGGGACGCAGTTCACTCGGTGGCCATATTGGGCCTTCTGGGGATAAAGTCGGTAATACCGGTTTGGTCTGCCCCGGAAGCGGTAAGAATATTTTTAGGTGCCCGCCTTCACATTCAGTGGGATAACTATCCAGACACTCGCTGGTGAAAGTAATGCTGCGCATATTAGGTGTTACATCGAAAATATTTTTTACCTGAACAAGCCTCGGTGGTGCAGGACGGTAAATATTTTTTTCTTCAATTGTGCTATTAGTCACGTAAAATTCCTCTGGAAAATTTACCGAAGGTTATTATCTGATAAAGCCAAAGTTAGTGTAACAGCAATTAGAGAAAATGATAATTATTATCATTCAACAAATTGCGTTGCTATCGATAATGGGATTTATCCGCCTTTTTCAATCTAGTGAAAATTGAATTTCTACCTCTGTACCGCCATGTTTTCGATTCTTTATCTGTAATTGTCCACCCAGGATAGAAACTCTATCTTGCATAATAGCCATGCCAAATTTGTTTTTATTAGCGGAGTCCAGATTGATACCCTGACCGTTATCACTAACAACTGTAATAATTTTGTCATCAATAGGGTAAATGCGGACACTGATCCAATTGGCATCGGCGTGCTTATAGCAGTTGTTTAAACATTCCCTAATGATTTGTATCAAATGCTTGCTGTAACTGTCAGGAATGTGCTGATGTGTCAGGCGATAATTGAATTCAATGTTGAAGCCTAGACGGTGGTTAAATTCATTAATCAAGTCCTGTAAAGATTCTTGTAGATTACATTGGGGTTGTTCATTCCTGAAAGTTGCCAGTAATTCTCTTAGCTGGCGATAGGCAATATTCAACTCATCTTTAATCATATTCAGCGAGGTTAAACTTTGCTTGGGTAAATTATCACTGCCGATATATAGGCAATTAACTTGAATCTTAAGAAAAGAGAGGGATTGAGCAATGGAATCGTGGAGTTCACGGGAAATAGAGGCTCTCTCTGCGGCTAACACACTCTGGTGTTGGCATTGGAGCTGATTTTCCCGTAATAGTTTATTTGTCATTAAAGTTACCACATCTTGAACCAGACTTTTTTCATCGGGAGTAAGATCACTATTTCTGTGTGTTTTTATCCAGAGTGTCCCATAGTTATCAATATTGTCATCTAAATTCCATCTCGTAATAAGCGGCATATCGAAATAGGGGCATTGATGAGGATTACGGAAGGAATATTCTTGTTGTGATGGATAAAAGATGATTTTGGCTTCACAGAAAGGGATCAGGCGATTGAGGTGGGAAAAAATCTCCTGAAGCTTTTCAGGTAGCAGTTTACAATTTTGCAGTTTGAAATGGCTTTGACAGAGAAAATCCAAATAGCCATTTTTTTGTTTCAGGGCGTTAATTTCTGCTTTGTATCTTGCATGTTGCCATTCTTTAATAGGAGCAGAATTATGTACCACTTTTATCAGGAAGTAGACATTTGTAATGCTTAACATTATCAATAACGGTAAAATTAAATCTGGGATCGACGGTTTGTTAATCAATAACAGTATAAAAAGTAAAAATAAATTTATAATAGAGTTGATTACAAACAGTTTTTGATTTTTGAAGATGGAGTTATTTGAGCTTGTTTTCATCAGGCTAAGATTCCGTTCTGCAATACTGATGAAAACTTTAGCTCAATTTATTAAATAGTGTTAATAATTACTTCAATTTCATACCGGCTGCTGTCATTAACAGGCGAAATAGTGTGGAAACAGCAAAAAGAGCCATCACACTGCATAACCAGATCATTGCCATCCAACCTATCCGTTTCCATACAGAAGGGCGTGGCGTGTTTTGATTAATGGTAGCCTTGTTCATGATTAACTTTCCCCCGAAAAACGTAGTAGCTCCAATAGGTGTAAACCAGGATCACTGGGATGATAAGTAGAGCGCCGACCAGCATAAAACCTAAACTTTGTTGTGGCGCCGCCGCCGCTTCGTAGCTAATTGCCGGTGGGATCAAGTTAGGCCAGATACTGATGCCTAATCCACTGTAGCCAAGGAAAACTAACAATAGCGCTGATAGAAACGGTGTGTAATGAGTCTGACGTTTGATTGAATGTAGTAGTTTCCAGCCCGCCCAGACCACTAATAGTGGCACAGGGAGGAAGAACAACAGGTTAGGCAGACTGAACCAACGTGCAGCGATGGTCGGATGAATGAATGGTGTCCATAAACTGATAATGGCGATAACTGTCAGCATCAGAAAAATGAGCGGACGGGCGATACGGTACATCTCTTGTTGTAAGTGACCTTCGGTTTTCATAATTAACCAGCCACAGCCTAACAAGGCGTAAGCAACTACCAGCCCAAAACCACAAAATAAGGGGAAGGGTGAGAACCAATCAAAATAGCCGCCGGCGTAAGCTCGGTTTTCCACCGGGAATCCTTGAATAAAGGCGCCCACCACCACGCCTTGAACAAACGTCGCCATCACAGAGCCGCCGATAAAAGCTTTATCCCAGATATGACGATGCTCAGGCGCGCTTTTGAAACGAAATTCAAAGGCGACGCCACGGAAGATCAGGCCAAATAACATTAATGTCAGGGGAATTGTTAATGCATCAAGTATAACGGCATAAGCCAAAGGGAAAGCACCGAATAAACCTGCGCCGCCAAGCACCAGCCAGGTTTCGTTGCCATCCCACACCGGCGCAACGCTGTTCATCATTAAATCACGATCCTTATCGCTTTTAACCGTGGGATAGAGCAACCCAATCCCAAGATCAAAACCATCCATGACAATGTACATCATGATGCTGAACACAATGATGATGAACCAGATTAACGGCAGATCAATACCCATTGTTTAACTCCTTTTTGGGACCTTTACGGATAAGTTTCATCATGTAAGCGTAACCCACACCAAATACCGAGCTGTAAACCGCGATGAAAAGCAACAAACTGATGCTCATATGGATTTCACCGTGTGCGGATACCGCATCTTTGGTGCGTAGCAAACCATAAACGACCCACGGTTGACGGCCGATTTCGGTAGTAAACCAACCGGCAAGAATGGCGATCAGGCCGGAAGGCGCCATCAAGAATATAAAACGCAGGAAGGCTTTTGACTGATAAAGTCGTTTCTTATAGCGCAACCAAAGCCCCCAAAAGCCGGCAACTATCATCAACATACCGAGGCCGACCATCACTCTAAATGACCAGAAAACCATAAGGGCGTTTGGTCTGTCTTCCGGCGGAAACTCCTTAAGAGCAGGAACCTGCTTATCTATACTGTGAGTCAGAATCAGACTGGCGAGATAAGGAATTTCGACGGCATAACGCGTCTCTTCCCGTTCCATATCCGGAATACCAAACAGGATCAGCGGAGTCGCTTCGCCGGGAAGATTTTCCCAGTGGCCTTCCATTGCCGCGACTTTGGCGGGTTGATGCTTGAGTGTGTTAAGACCGTGAGCATCCCCAATCAATGCCTGTAAAGGCGCAATAATCAGGATCATCCACATCGACATGGATAGCATTTTTTTCATTGCTGTCGAGTCATTGCCTTTTAATAAATGCCATGCCGCCGAAGCTGCAACAAAGAATGCTGAGGCGAGGAAAGCCGCAGTAGACATATGAGCCAGGCGATATGGAAAGGAGGGATTAAATATCACGGCCAGCCAATCGACGGGGACGACCTGATTATTGACAATTTCGTGACCTTGCGGGGTTTGCATCCAACTATTGGAGGCCAGTATCCAAAAAGTGGATATCAGAGTACCTAGCGCAACCATAAGGGTGGCGAAGAAATGTAATTTTTCACCTACACGATTCCAGCCAAATAACATCACGCCGAGAAAGCCCGCTTCAAGAAAGAACGCGGTCAGTACTTCGTAAGTCAGTAACGGGCCGGTGATCGAACCAGCAAAATCAGAGAAAAAACTCCAGTTGGTGCCGAATTGGTAAGCCATAACCAGACCAGAAACCACGCCCATTCCGAAGTTAACGGCAAAAATTTTCGACCAAAAATGATATAGCGCTTTGTAATCAGTATTCCGAGTTTTCAGCCATAATCCTTCCAGTACGGCTAAAAAACTGGCCAACCCGATAGTAATCGCCGGAAAGATAATGTGAAACGAGACGGTAAACGCGAATTGAATTCTGGCCAGTTCCAAGGCGCTTAAACCAAACATAGTGACCTCTTATTTTTAGTTTGAATAAAGGCAGGAAATGTATACGGGTAAGTAAAGCATGAAAAAAATAACTATAATAGTGACAGTTTTCTGTATATTAACTATAACAGTTCGCGGAGAGGTCTAATTGATGAAGCGTTATGAACAATTTGCCAGGCAAATTCTTCAACATATCGAAGATGGCACCTGGCTGGTGGGAGATAGATTACCTTCACTGAGAGAGTCAGTGAAGTTATCAGGTTTGAGTTTGATGACCGTTGTTCAATCTTATCAATTATTAGAGAGTCAGGGGTGGATCGTTTCTCGTCCTCAATCGGGTTATTACGTTGCTAAACGTTTACAACCCTTTGCCGCCGCAAAAGGGGGAAAGCGATTACATTTAAGTGAAAGCGTGGAAATAAGCGCTTCTATTTTTGATGTATTACAGGCGTGTAAAGATCCTGCGATTATTCCGTTTGGTTCAGCATTTCCGGACCCATCCTTATTGATTCAACCTAAACTTTCCAAAGCGTTAGCGGCTGCTGCCAGGCGAATAGCGCCGCATAGCGCTTTAGCCAATTTACCGCCGGGAAATGATAAGTTACGCCGTAACATATCACGCCGTTATGCAATGCATGGTATTCATGTCTCTCCTGATGAAATTGTCATTACCGCTGGTGCGATGGAATCACTGAGCTTCAGTTTACAGTCGGTGACGGAGCCGGGTGATTGGGTGGTGATTGAATCACCGGCTTTTTACGGCGCTTTACAGGCCATTGAACGTTTGCGCTTGAAAGCGGTAGCCATCAAAACTGATCCACAAAACGGTATTGATTTGGATGCGCTGGAGGAGGTGATTCAGAAATACCCGATAAAAGCTTGTTGGTTAATGACTCACTTTCAGAACCCGCTAGGGGGAACGATGTCCGCTGACAGTAAATTACGGCTGGTGCATATCCTGAACTGTAATCAGGTGGCGCTGATTGAAGATGATGTTTATGGTGAACTCTATTTCGAGCAACAACGGCCTGTACCGGCGAAAGGGTTGGACAGTGAAAACAACTTTATGCATTGCTCCTCGTTTTCTAAATGTCTGGCGCCGGGATTTCGGGTAGGTTGGGTTGCAGCAGGAAAACATGCCAAAAAAATCCAACAGCTACAAATGATGAGTACCGTTTCTGCCAGCATGCCGACGCAATTGGCAATTGCTGATTATCTTGCGGAGGGGGGATATGACAACCACTTACGCCGCCTTCGTCGCACATTGGAGCAACGTCAACACCTGATGTTACGAGCGATTGGTGACTATATGCCTGCGTCAGTAAAAGTAAATTGCCCTAAAGGCGGCTATTTTCTCTGGTTGGAATTTGAGCCATCGTTCAGTGCGCAGCGGCTTTATCAACTGGCATTGGCGGAAGGGATCAGCATTGCTCCGGGCAGTATGTTTTGTACTAGCGAACAGTTTAACCATGCCTTTCGTCTGAATGCCTCTTTTGATTGGGATCAGAAAATGGAACATGCTATGCAGACTTTAGGCAATATTTGTCATACATTATTGGCTGAAATGGCCTGATCTCAGGCTGATATTAATCTCTATCAAGGAGAATCTCGTGGAGAAAGCAACGGTATTTAAAAGTAACCGTTCTCAAGTAAGTAGTCCGACCTTCCAAAGTTGTGGTTTTCCCGAAGATGTGAAACAGGTTGATGTGGTTGGTGAATCTTGGGATAGTTGGTTTGATGGTCTTGGTGTTACGGCAGATTTCTTGATAGAACGTGACCAGCTTCCAGTGCAAGAACGTGAGGGATTCTGATACTGAGACACTATGCTTGATACCAGGAATACTCTGTGGTTTATCGCTGATTCAATGAACTTTATGGTGTCCACGACCTTTTTGCAGACACCATTTTGGGATTATTTCACCGCATTATTCTATACAAAACGCTCTTACATTACTTCCTTTCTTTCTCCGAGTGGTCATACTGTTAATCCAATCTTCTAATGATACCTTCTGTGCTTTCTCGAATGCAGGTCTTACATTTACCCATGATTCGTATCTTAGGTTATATTCTGCTTGTGGCAGGAAGTAATGAGATTTGAATTCGATAAGACCTTTATCATCTTCGTAAGCGACGATTGAAAACTCAGACCAATATAAGAAGAATGAAACGCCACCTCTTGGTGATGTAGCAAGAACACTTTGAACGAAATTGGATTGAGTTTGTCTCCTGCCTGCATAGGATAATGCTGCGATAGCTAATTGTCTCAGAGGGGTTTTCATCTGCTCTTTCTCTTGACTAGATAATCCTAAGAAGTTTTCCAGGAAAGAGTTGATCAAAACATCTGCATCATGACTTTTTTGAATAACATTTTGTACGCTTGTTGACAGCAAAGAAAGGAATGGAACGCCAGATAACTCTTCTGTAAATGAGAAGAAATTCTTTTTATTACCTTGGCCTTGAGGATCTAAAGGATTATAGCCTGAGACCGCACGGCACATATTAATAACAGTTTGCAAGCCTTCGGTAATGCTTAACGGATTTTTAGATGATGTGGAAGAGTCTTTTGCAAGCTGTGTATAATCTCCTGTAGCTGCGCCATTAGCCGGGCTCTGTACATCGGAATAATCGCCAGCATCAGGAGAATCCATAATAATATTGCCTGAGCGTTCCCAATCGTTAAGGAGTCTTGTTCCTCCTCTTTCAATATGTTCTATCCATTCTTGGGCTTTTTTAACTGCATAATCAGGATTATTTAAGATATGTTCCATGATTTTTATCCTTAATAGATTTATTAAGTTAGGGATTGAATGTTAGGGTACTGTTGAAAATAGGGAACAATGTTTAACCCTATTATTAACAGTGAGATAAATCGATAATCATGTACTTAATATTACTGCTTTTTTAGCTTGGTAATTTTTGTTTTAAATTTTTGTTAACGAATGTTAAATATATTTTTTGCAAACTAAGTATATCCATAAATGGATATTTTTCACTATCAAATATTAAGGGTATGTAATTTAACTTATTCCTCACGGATAAATGGTTGTTTGTGTGATATTTTCATATATTGTATTTTTATTGAGTTTAATAGTTTTATTGAATAACTATAATGAGAATAATCTCAGAACATATTGGTAATGATGTCATTGATATAAATCAATTAATCTACTTATAGAAAGCTTTCAGTTTATGCTTTCGTTTTGGTTGTCATACAATCGATTAAATATTCTATGGTTATCTTATCTTCTTTCTCCAATACCGATCTTGTCATTTCCCATATTTTCTGGCTGAGATTATATTCTGCCTGGCAAAGATTATAATGAGATGTAAATTTAATCGTACCTTTGTTATCTACTTTCTTTATTGTCAATACAAAAGAATAGAGTAAGAGTGACACTCCATTTGGGGTTTTAGCCAGAGCATATTGTACCAGGTTGGATTTTTTTTCCTTCTGATCGGCATATGATAAAGCGGTATCAATCAACTTTTTCAAATAAATCTTAAGGGTAATTTTATCTTGAGGAGATAATCCTTGAAAGACTTTAATAAAAGAATCGATCAAGACATCTGTGTCATGGCTTTGTTGAGTGACCGTACTTTTGTCTGCCCATAGTAAAGAGAGAAAGGGAACCTTTTCTATTTCTTCGGTGAATGCTATGAATTTCTCCGTATTGCCATCACCTTCTGGTTCCAATGGATCATAGCCTGATGCGACTCGACATAAATTGATGATAGTTTGCAGCCCCTCAGTGACACTGACTGGATATTTATTTGATGTAGCTGATTTCTTTGCGAATAGTGTGTATGCATTTGTCGTTGCTACACTGGCTGGACTTTGTATATCAGAAAGATTCTCAATTGCGGAGAAGTGAGTAAAAATATTATCTGAATGTGGCTGTGTTTTAGAATATTTTTCTCCTTTGTGTTTAATGTATTCTATCCACTCTTGAACATCTTTAAATTTATGATCAATATTTGTGAATATATCTTTCATAGTTTTTTCCTTATATGGATTTATTAGATAAGTAATTGATTTCTATTTTTTACTCAACATAATTTCCAGATTCAGAAACGATAATTTATTTTATATCAATAACAATATTTTAATAATAGTGTAAAAATGTAATATGTAAAGTCTATTTCAATAAAATTTGTGCGGTTTTTATTGAATAATCTTACATTATACTATTCTGCTATTTATTTTTTATTTTATAATAATGCATTTTATTATTAATTATTTGTCGATTTGTTTTGATTCATATTTATTAGGTGAAAATAATTACAAGTGAAAATTACGATCAATTATATTAACTTATTGGTTGAGTTTTTTGTTGTATAGTTTGTCTTATTTATTCTATTGCTCGGTGAGTAGCACTGTCTAAAGAATGTAATGTGGATTTGTTGTGTGAGAAATTTTTTATTTTTATTTTTATCAATTATAAGAATAGTTGTAAATTTAAGTTGTAAGAATGTTTCATTATTCTTTTTCTAAGCTAGACTATGATTGAAATGAATTTTTAGGAATGGTTTATACAGTATTTCAATATGTTGTTTATAAAATAATATTATTTGATTTTGGAGGATGTATGAGTCCAAAGAGTGATTTTAAAGCTTTTTCTATTAGTAACAATGCTAATGTAGTGAGTCAAGGAGAATATGAACAAAGTCCAAATTTAAAGACTGGATTTCCACCGGATAATATTACTATTCATTTACTTAATAAGGTATTACGTCAGTCGTCGGCAATAGCCTCTGTTGTGGCTAATTTTATCGCGACATATTCCGGCAATGATGTTTTGGATGATGGGGATATCGTTAAACTCGCTGCCCAATTAAATAGCGCGTTAGAACAAAAAATTGCAACCGAAGTACCAAATTCCTCATTAACACAAAAAGGTGTCACTCAGCTCACCGATAAAACCGGCAATAGTAATACCCTTGCGGTAACACAGAAGCTAGTTTCTGATGTAAATGATAATGCTAATAACCGATTGGCAAAAGATCAAAACGGTGCAGATATTCCTGATAAAAAAGCATTTGTGGAAAATCTCGGTTTAGAAGTTATTAGTACAAAACCGGTTGTTGTTGGGAATAATACAGCTTCTACAATCGATAATTTTGATAACATTCCTCAGAATTCGACATATTTTGCATATCCAGAAGGGCTAAACGGCCCAGGGATATATGGTCCAGGAAT
This sequence comes from Photorhabdus hindustanensis, assembly GCF_002968995.1. Taxonomy (NCBI): domain Bacteria; kingdom Pseudomonadati; phylum Pseudomonadota; class Gammaproteobacteria; order Enterobacterales; family Morganellaceae; genus Photorhabdus; species Photorhabdus hindustanensis. The sequence continues at coordinate 12,602 of NZ_PUWT01000008.1, read as the reverse complement.
GAGACTTTCAGGAGGGTATGGAGGCTTTAAGGGTTATGAGCTGATGATTCAAGCCACATATGCGCAGAAGAGCGAATTATATTTTAGAATGCGCAATGGTGACATTAATAGATGGAATCCGTGGTACAAAGTCTGGTCAACAAGCAACGCCAAGCCGGATACTAATGGCAACCTTAAAGTTTCCAGCCCAGTAGTAGATATTCATCCAGATGGAACTTATCAGTTAACTCGCGAAGCGGAAGGGGTGACGGTCAAACGGATAGAGACAGGGAAATATCGTATCAGCGGCTGCAATGGTTTTGCAAAAGATGGAGAGTGGGGAATTCACGGTGGTACCATTGTTCCGGCAGACAGCAACGGGTTAAATCTGATTTGGGTTTGTGAATTGGTAGATCCATCTAGCGGCGATATAACCATCGAATGTTATCATCGTCAAAATGGAGATGCGCCGATATTTGCGCAAAATAAGCGTGTTAAGAGTATTAACGATGACGGGGAAGTTATTTATTACCATGATGGTGAGTTATGCGACATTCCTGATGGTCGAGTAATTAATGTTCGAGTGCAACTGCCGGAAAAACCATAGGAATAATACAATTGTAAATAGGCGGTTTTTTCTGACTAGCCGGTTTTGTAAAGAATTGCGCATACAAGTTATCATGCTCACCACCACTATTGGGGCGGACCCAAACATATAACATTGCAACATTTACGGACTCGCTCTTAAGCAAGTCCGTACGAAATTGTTGAATCAATTACTAATACCTACCTGTTTCATAAGCACAGAATCGTCCCAGAAGAGATACTCTTCATCCATAACCCCTTGTTTGTTCCAGTGTCCGAGTGTCGCCATAGGGAGGTGATACGCCTTACCTGTAGGTTTAATAACCTTACCATCTGGGAGAACCATAGGTTTCGTAAATGTTCCATCTGTAAATCCCGTAACAGCGGTCCATTCCGCGTCAGCAGTACCAAACCGTACCGGGTGCTCCGTGATTCGGTTATCAGGGGCAAATGTCCACATATACTTCAGATCGTCAAGATGCTGTCGAATACCCTTCGTAGTATGACCATCAGGGTAGTGAACAATAATGTTCATGGCATGGCTCTTATGTAGATCCCACCATCTTTGGTGTGTATAGACACGGAAATCAAGATCATCAAAGTTAGCCAAATTTTTTGCCAGGGCTTCGGGCATCCCTTTGATTTTGGGGGTTGGTTGCTCTGCTTTCGTGCCGGGCCAGTTGTTTTGCACCGCAAGTGCTACTGGGCTGGCAGTAAGCAGTAAAAGCGTGAATAACGATAACCTCTTGTGACTTTTCATGGTCTTTCCTCTTTGTGAGTACTAAAGGAACTAAAAGATTGTTTTATAAAGATTTAAGTATTGATGGACTCCTTAATGAGATAAATTAAAAATGATTGTTCATCGGCTTGTTTGAACTTTGACTAGATAGAGAAGAACCACCCAAAACAACGTAATTTGATTAGAGTAAGTAACTAAACGGACTTACATCGGATAACTATCGTATAGAAAGTCGTCAGGTAAAACATACTACGCCTAATAGAAAAGGCTGTAAATAGTCACATTAAGTAATTATAACCATAAAAAATCAACTGGCTCGGATTTGCCGTTTCTACATCAAAACCGTCTTCCATTAAAAACAAAAATCCATTCAACTATTTGTATTTTAATGTTTTTTTTTAAGTTTTGGAGATATCTTGCGATGATGTTAGAGATGAAAAATAAATTAGACATTGCGATGATCCTCAACGGACTGAAACAAAACGTCACCTTTTACCCGGATATGAAAAACCAGCAGATAGTCTCCCTAGCGCGTTGGGTGTTTTTAAGCTTGGAAGGAATAAATACCTTTGAATTTCAGGGACACTGGATGGTGACAGGGGGCCGCCATACCAGAATGCATTGTTGAAAATGTTAGGTTAATTATATGAGTCTTTTTATTCTTGAATAGGATGCGGAATATCGAATATATAGATACTATACAGTTTTTAATCTTGGCGGATATATATCGGTGAATTCTATATTTTATTGAGTGAGAAAGAATCTGTTTCAATAATTACATCTGTTAAAGCGCATGAGGATAGTTTAAAAAATACAATATAGTTCATCATCATAATAGATGCGGATGTTATTCACGGTTGGTTAAATGATTTGTATGATTTTCACGTTACTCTTAGATAAAATAATGAATGTAGGCTATTACGTCACGCTATAATGATGTGGATGCAATAGTAGTAGAAAATTATTTGCAATCATTCATAATAACCGTGAGTGATATTAATTTTCTAAAACGCTGTGAATATAGAGAATAATCTGTATATTTTTGTTTATATTATTTTAATAAAATATATATTGAGAGAGTTCAGTTGAAAAGCTGAGCGAGGAGATAGAAAGAAACCCTTAATCAAGAAAGGAGTTGATTATGAAAAAATTGTTTTTCTCGTTATTTGTATTGCTGTTGTTGAGTACCAGTAATATTGCTTCCGCCGCTTGTGCTTACATGAATGTACATAACAGTGGGGCAAGCTTGGCAGTTAACGGGTCCAGCGATGTGTATGGTCCATTCTCTATTTCTTGTTTGGGAGTGGTTTCGTTCACGTTCCAAGATCTGTCCGGTAATAACCCTACAAGCACCATCAATCACCTCATTGAAAAGATGGTCGGTGGATCGTGGCAGGTCGTTTCCCAAACTACCAGTTACGGTGAACGTTCCGTTACTCGTAGTTTTTTCCCGACTGCGACAGGTTCATATCGTTATCGAATCGTAAACAGCGGCCAGAGTGTTGTACGTAACTGGCGAATGGAAGGGCGAATACCATTGTTTACGATTCCTGGCACTCGTTGATAAATAACTAGCTGCTATGGCCGGAGATTGTGCCCCATTCTCCGGTTTTATTAAGTAAAGGGTTGCCAGGCTATCCGATCTTGGATTCTTTCGTGCGGTTGGATATACCAAGATCTGTCTGAATTGACAGCAGATGAGATAGAACGCTTGCTAGCATTGTTGCTCGATGAAAAAATCCACACAGATGCGTGGATTTTATGAGGTTTACCGTGTTTTCTGAACCGCCGTCAGACATTGAGATGTTACGGGGCAGCAGAAAGTATTAAACATTAAACAAGAAGTTCATCACATCGCCATCTTTAACGACATAATCCTTACCTTCTGAACGCATTTTACCGGCCTCTTTTGCACCTTGTTCACCTTTGTAAGTGATGAAATCTTCAAAAGAGATGGTTTGTGCGCGGATAAAACCTTTTTCGAAATCAGTATGGATCTTACCGGCTGCTTGTGGTGCGGTTGCGCCAACTGGGATAGTCCATGCCCGAACCTCTTTCACGCCGGCAGTGAAGTAAGTTTGCAGATTCAGTAACTGATAACCAGCGCGGATAACGCGATTTAAACCGGGTTCTTCTAGGCCAAGTTCAGCCATAAACTCTTCGCGTTCATCATCTTCCAGCTCCGCGATATCCGCTTCTACCGCGGCACAAACCGGAACGACCACCGAACCCTCTTTTTCTGCGATCGCACGAACAGCATCCAAATGTGGGTTATTTTCAAAACCCTCTTCGTTGACGTTAGCGATGTACATGGTGGGTTTCAGCGTCAGGAAACTCAGATAACGGATAGCCGCTTTCTCTTCGGTGCTGAGATCCAACGCCCGCAACATACCCGCTTGTTCCAGATGAGGCAGACATTTTTCCAGTACGGCCAATTCTGCTTTGGCATCTTTATCGCCGCCTTTGGCTCTTTTCTGGACACGATGAATGGCTCGTTCGCAGGTGTCCAGATCGGAAAGGGCTAGTTCGGTATTGATGATCTCAATATCCGCAGCAGGGTCAACTTGACCGGAAACGTGAATGATGTTGTCGTTGACGAAACAACGCACAACATGGCCGATAGCTTCTGTTTCACGAATGTTGGTCAGAAACTGGTTGCCCAAACCTTCACCTTTTGATGCGCCTTTTACCAGACCCGCAATATCGACGAATTCCATTGTGGTCGGTAGGATTCGCTGAGGTTTCACAATTTCCGCCAGTTGTTCAAGCCGTGGATCTGGCATAGGGACTACACCGGTATTGGGTTCAATGGTGCAGAACGGGAAGTTTGCCGCTTCGATACCTGCTTTAGTCAGCGCATTGAATAGTGTTGATTTTCCGACGTTAGGCAGGCCAACGATACCGCATTTGAATCCCATGATTTTCACCTTAAATTACTTATAAATCAAAAGGCTGTGTTAGCCTGTTCGATGAGTCAAAAAAATTGGCGCTATTATACACGGAATGGCGGGCTATCACGATCTTACAGACAAGATTTATCGATTCCATGTCATTAAGCGCCGGCTTTGAAGCTATGTAAACGATTGATTGCCTTATTCATATCTTGTTTCATCAGAATATCCGTACAACGCAGTGCTTCATCAATTGCATCATCGATCAGCTTTTGTTCACTGGCTGGTGGTCTGCCTAGCACAAAGCCAACCACTTTATTTTTATCGCCGGGATGGCCGATACCGATACGTAAGCGGTGAAAGTTAGGATTATTGCCAAATTTATTCTGAATATCTTTCAAGCCATTATGGCCGCCATGACTGCCACCCAGTTTCATTTTTGCCACTCCTGGCGGTAAATCGAGTTCATCATGGGCCACCAGAACTTCATCCGGTTGGATACGGTAGAAAGAGGCGAGGGCAGCGACAGATTTACCACTGAGATTCATAAATGTCGTCGGAACTAACAGACGAACATCGTGACCGCAGATATTAATCCGGGCGGTATAACCGAAAAATTTACTCTCTTCTTTCAGTGACTGATTGTGGCTTTGAGCGAGCAGGTCAACATACCAGGCTCCGGCATTGTGTCTGGTTTGGGCATATTCAGCACCGGGATTAGCCAGACCGACGATTAATTTTATGTTACTCACTATTTTTCTTCACTTTTAGCATGAAACAAAAAGGAGGCTAGTTTACCTGTCGGGTGCGACGAGTACAAAGTTCAGTTTGATGACTCGTTCCTTTAAGTGATTACCGATGGTTATCGAACAATAAGTTATTTTTAGGATGTGAAATTGTAAGGAATAATTATAAAAAATAGTTGTCAACTTAAGTTTTAAGAATGTTTCATTATTCTTCTTCTAAGCTAGAATATAATTGAAATAACTTATTGATTATAAATTGATATTATTTAATTTGAGGAGAATATATGAAACTCAAGAACGATTTTAAAGCTTTTTCCATTAGTAATAATGCCAATGTAGTCAGTCAAGAAGGATATGAAGATAGCCCGAGTTTAAAAACAGGATTTCCCCCGGAAAATATTACCACTCATTTACTCAACAAGGTATTACGTCAGTCGTCGACAATAACATCTGTTGTAGCTAATTTTATTGCGACATATTCTGACAATGATGTTCTGGATGATGGGGATATAGCTAAACTGATTGTCCAATTAAATAAAGCGTTAGAGCAAAAAATCGCAATACAAGTACCAAATGCTTCATTAACACAAAAAGGTGTTACTCAGCTCACAGATAAAATAGGTAATAGTAATACTCTCGCCGTCACTCAGAAGCTGGTTTCTGATGTAAATGATAATGCTAATAACCGATTGGCAAAAAATCAAAATGGCGCAGATATTCCTGATAAAAACGCATTTGTGAAAAACATCGGCTTATCGGAAACTGTGGAATTGGCGAAAAATGCAGTATCGGCCAATGGGGGAAACTATCCACAGTATTTTAGATTTAAACAGGTTGAAACGCTTCCCACCGAACGTAATGCGACGATGTTAGTTTCTTTACAGGGGGCTAAACCGACAAATGAGATAGTCGGGTTTACGCTTTACAATTGGTATGACAATTATATTAAAACGGGGATTGTGCGTGGTGGTAGCGTCGATACCTACGGATATACGATAGATATTAATGGCAGACGGGTTTTTTCTGTTTCTCCTGCCGGTCAGATTGAAGCTGCATCAGCGAATATAAATGGGAACGCTAGGTTTAAACAAGTCGAGACAATTCCCACCGAACGTAATGCGGTTGTGTTAGCTTCTGAATCTGGTGGAAGACCGGCGGGTACAATAGTCTCGTATACACTTTACAATTGGTATGACAATTATGCTAAAGCCGGTATTGTGCGTGGTGGTAGTGTAGATACCTATGGATATTCTATAGATATTAATGGTAGACGGGTTTTCTCTGTTTCTCCTGCGGGTTTAATTGAAGCAGCGTCAGCGAATATACGAGGGAATGCGGGGACTTTTAACATAATGCATGATATTGGTAAACATGCCTATTTTCAGTTTATTGAGGGAGCAAAAAGAACGGCCTACGTTGGATTTCCGGGTGACGGGTCACCGGATTTTGATATTTGTAATGAAAAAAAATCTAGCAAATTGACAATCGGTGGAGAATTGGCCGCATATATTAATAACAATCGGGTTTTCTCTGTTTCTCCTGAGGGGCGGATTAATGCCGGGTCGGCAAATTTAAAGGGGGCTGGAGGTGTTTTTAATATAACATATGACGCAGGTAGACACGCATATTTTCAGTTTTTTGAGGGGGGAAAAAGAACCGCCTACATTGGGGTTCCAGGTGATGGGTTACAGGATTTTGATATTTGCAATGAAAAAAGATACGGCAGATTGACAATTGGCGGCGATAAATTGCAATATAACGGTAATCCTATTGCCATCCTGAATAATAACTGTATCGCTGACACTAACGGCAATCTCAAAGTATCCAGCCCCGTAGTAAGTATTTATCCAGACGGAACTTATGAGCTAACTCGTGAAGCGGAGGGTATGATTGTCGAGCGGATAGAGACAGGGAAATATCGCATCAGCGGCTGCGACGGTTTTGCTAAAGATGGGGCATGGGGAATTCATGGTGGTACCATTGTTCCGGCAGACAGTAACGGGTTAAATCTGATTTGGGTTAATGAATCAGTAGATATACCTAGTGGCGATATAACCATTGAATGTTATCATCGTCAAAATAGAGATGCGCCGATATTTGCTCAAAATAAACGTGTTAAGAGTATTAGCGATGGCGGGGAAGTCGTTTATTACCATGATGGTGAACTATGTGATATCCCCGATGGCCGAGTGATTAATGTTAGAGTTCAACGGCCTGAAAAATCATAATAATTAAGTGCTAACTCATAATCACCAATAAGCAGAAAACCCGTTGAACTATTTGCACAACGGGTTTTTTCTGAAAATTGCGTAGGTACTTAATGTCGCATTGGATAAGAATTTACGATGGTTTTGCTAAGTGATTACTAATAGTTATCGGCTGATAATTTATTTTCATTATACAAAGCTATAAAAAGTCATTTAATGTGCTCAGTAGCTATAAATGAATATAACGGCGGAAACTTTATGGTAATACTGATGAACATCAATCGTATTTTTCGTAACGTAATAAGTTATAAAGTAAATAAGCGTGTACTCATGGCCTGTTTTTTATTTGCCGCGTTTATGCCACTGAAAAGTTATACTGCGTTACCTGAATTAGGAAACTCTTTGATTGGTGTTGAAAATTGTCAGGATTACCCAGAATCCGCCATGAAGCAAAATCAGGTTAGTAAGAAATTACACGAAAACGTTATTCATAAAGAGAAAAGGCGATCAGAGCAGAGGCGGTGCGGTAAATTTTTATCAAAGAAAAGCATAATAGGAAAAAACGATAGCGGTGAAAAACCAAAAATACCCCAGTTACATGAAAATGATCCTAAAGATGATAATCAAAATCTCCCGCCTTTAATCCTCTCTCGTGGCCCTGAACTCTTAGGGTTATTAAATCAAGATCCAAAAAAATTGGCGCAAGATTATATTGTCAACAAGTTAAATAATCAGATAACAAGTAATACCCAGAAGTGGTTATCACAGTTTGGCACAGCTAAAATTAATTTAAATGTTGATCATCATGGGCGCCTGGATGAAAGTTCCGTAGACTTACTCGTCCCTTTCTATGATGATAAAGATCACTGGCTTGTTTATAGCCAATATGGATATCGTCATAAAGATAGCCGTGACACTGTGAATTTAGGCATTGGAACCCGTTTATTCATAAACAATTGGATGTATGGGGCGAACACTTTTTACGATAATGATTTAACCGGTAATAACAGCCGATTTAGCCTGGGCGGTGAATTGTGGACTAACTACCTAAAAATGTCTGCTAACGCATATTTTCGCTTGAGTGATTGGCATAACTCTCGTGATTTAACCAATTATTATGAGCGCCCTGCAAATGGTTATGACCTTATTGCCGACATGTATTTACCTGCAATGCCGTCACTCGGCGCCAAAATAAAATATGAACAATATTTTGGTGATAATGTTGCGTTATTCGGAAAGGACAATAGGCAAAAAGATCCCTATGCAGCAACTATTGGGGTAAATTATACCCCGATTCCACTGATCACTGCGGGAGTTGACTATAAATTAGGGAAAGATGGAAAGAGTGATGGCATATTTTCATTCAATGTGAACTATCGATTTGGTGTTCCGTTATCAGAACAACTATCACCAGAAAATGTTTCTTCACTACGAAGTTTGGCTGGAAATCGTTACGACTTAGTTGAAAGAAATAATAATATTATTTTGAATTATCTGAAAAAACCGCAACGTTTTAGGTTACTGGTTCCTGTATTAGAAATTAGTGGTTACGGTGGTGAAGTTAAACCAATACAAATTCAATCAGATACTTCATTAAAAGATATTACCTGGGAAATGCCTGAATTATTCCAGAAGCATGGCGGGATTATAAACATAGAAAGTACTAATGGTTATACTATTCAGTTACCGGAATATCAGCCTGATGGAAAAAATGACTATACCATAACAGGTACAAGTAAAGATGGGCAGCAGGGAGTACAGATACAAACCCATGTATTACAACGTAATATTTCTTTGAGTGTTAATACAACCGATCCTTTAATTGCTGATGGCAATGCGAAATATGTCTACACAGCTACTCTGCTTGGCGCTGACAAAAAAACACCGATCGAAAATGCTAAATTGATTTGGGATACGGATAAAAAAGATCCTGGATTGAAATTAAAGCCTGATTCAGAGGCAACAGATAAAAATGGACAACAGACTGCAACATTAACCAGTACAACGCCATTATCCGATATACAAGTCAGTGTCAGTATTAATGGTGAACGTGTTACGACGGATAAAAAAGTCAGCTTTACTGAGTCCAGCAGCAGCTATCGAGTCTCTAGCGTGACGGTGGATGTGGATAAAGACCAGGTGCGCTACAACAACGGCAGTGACAGTTATACCTTCACGGCGACGGTGGTGGACGCGCATGGCAAGCCGGTAGCGGATAAACCGATCGACATTGACTGGCAGACCAATCCAAAGACTGACGGGTTAAAACTAACGAAACAGAGTAATTCGGTGAGTAATGCGCAGGGACAGGTCACGGCGACCTTAACCAGCACGGCGGCGGTGAAGGATGTGCAGGTATCGGCGAAAACGACTACCCAGCAGACGGCGGAGAACGCGAACGGGAAAGTCAGTTTTACGGAATACAGCGCCAGCTATTATGTCGCCAGCGTGACGGTGGATGCGGATAAAGACAAGGAACACTACAACAACGGCACTGACAGTTATACCTTCACGGCGACAGTGAAGGACGGGCACGGTAATCTGGTGGTGGGTAAACCGGTCGACATTGACTGGCAGACCAATCCAAAGACTGACGGGCTAAAACTGACGAAACAGAGCAATGCGGTGAGTAACGCGCAGGGGCAGGTTACCGCGACCTTAACCAGCACGGCGGCGGTATCTGATGTGCAGGTGTCGGCGAAAACGGCTACCCAGCAGACGGCGGAGAACGCGAACGGGAAAGTCAGTTTTACGGAGTACAGCGCCAGCTATTATGTCGCCAGCGTGACGGTGGATGCGGATAAAGACCAGGCGCACTACAACAACGGCAGTGACAGTTATACCTTCACGGCGACGGTGAAGGACGGGTACGGTAATCTGGTGGTGGGTAAACCGGTCGACATTGACTGGCAGACCAATCCAACGGTTGACGGGTTAAAACTGACGAAACAGAGCAATGCGGTGAGTAACGCGCAGGGACAGGTGACGGCGACCTTAACCAGCACGGCGGCGGTATCTGATGTACAGGTATCGGCGAAGACGGCTGCCCAGAAGACGGCGGAAAACGCGAATGGAAAAGTCAGTTTTACGGAGTACAGCGCCAGCTATTATGTCGCCAGCGTGACGGTGGATGCGGATGATAAAGACAAGGCGCATTACAACAACGGCACTGACAGTTATACCTTCACGGCGACGGTGAAGGACGGGCACGGCAATCTGGTGGTGGGTAAGCCGGTCGACATTGACTGGCAGACCAATCCAACGGTTGACGGGTTAAAACTGACAAAACAGAGCAATGCGGTGAGTAACGCGCAGGGACAGGTGACGGCGACCTTAACCAGCACGGCGGCGGTGAAGGATGTGCAGGTATCGGCGAAGACGGCTGCCCAGCAGACGGCGGAGAACGCGAATAGAAAAGTCAGTTTTACGGAGTACAGCGCCAGCTATTATGTCGCCAGCGTGACGGTGGATGCGGATAAAGACAAAGTACGCTACAACAACGGCAGGGACAGTTATACCTTCACGGCGACGGTGAAGGACGGACACGGCAATCTGGTGGTGGGTAAGCCGGTCGATATTGACTGGCAGACAGATCCAACGGTTGACGGGTTAAAACTGACAAAACAGAGCAATGCGGTGAGTAACGCGCAGGGACAGGTGACGGCAACCTTAACCAGCACGGCGGCGGTGAAGGATGTGCAGGTATCGGCGAAAACGGCGGCGAATCCGTCGTGGATAGAGGTTGATCAAAAGGTCAGCTTTGAGGAACTGAGTCTCAGTTATCAAGTCACCGGCGTGACGGTGGAAGTGGATAAAGACGAGAAGCGCTATAACAACGGTACCGACAGTTATACCTTCACGGCGACGGTAGTGGATGCGCATGGCAAGCCGGTAGCGGATAAGCCAATCGACATTGACTGGCAGACAAACCCAAAGGCTGATGGGTTAACCCTGACGAAACAAAGCAATCCGGTGAGTAACGCGCAGGGACAGGTGACGGCGACGTTAACCAGCACGGCGGCGGTGAAGGATGTGCAGGTATCGGCGAAGGCGGCGGCGAACCCGTCGTGGGTTGACGCTGATCAAAAGGTCAGCTTTGAGGAGCTGAGTCACAGTTATCGGGTCACCGGCGTGACGGTGGATGCGGATAAAGACAAGGCGCATTACAACAACGGCAGTGACAGTTATACCTTCACGGCGACGGTGAAGGACGGGCACGGCAATCTGGTGGTGGGTAAACCGGTCGACATTGACTGGCAGACAAATCCAACGGTTGACGGACTAAAACTGACGAAACAGAGCGATTCGGTGAGTAACGCGCAGGGACAGGTGACGGCGACCTTAACCAGCACGGCGGCGGTGAAGGATGTGCAGGTATCGGCGAAAACGGCGGCGAATCCGTCGTGGATAGAGGCTGATCAAAAGGTCAGCTTTGAGGAGCTGAGTCACAGTTATCGGGTCACCGGCGTAACGGTGGATGTGGATAAAGGCAAAGTACGCTACAACAACGGCAGGGACAGTTATACCTTCACGGCGACGGTGAAGGACGGGCACGGCAATCTGGTGGTGGGTAAACCGGTCGACATTGACTGGCAGACCGATTCAAAAGCTGACGGGTTAAAACTGACGAAACAGAGCAATTCGGTGAGTAACGCGCAGGGACAGGTGACGGCGACCTTAACCAGCACGGCGAAGGTTTCTGATGTGCAGGTATCGGTGAAGGCGGCGGCGAACCCGTCGTGGGTTGACGCTGATCAAAAGGTCAGCTTTGAGGAACTGAGTCTCAGTTATCGGGTCACCGGCGTAACGGTGGATGTGGATAAAGACAAAGTACGCTACAACAACGGCAGTGACAGTTATACCTTCACGGCGACGGTGAAGGACGGGCACGGCAATCTGGTGGTGGGTAAACCGGTCGACATTGACTGGCAGACCGATTCAAAAGCTGACGGGTTAAAACTGACGAAACAGAGCAATTCGGTGAGTAACGCGCAGGGACAGGTGACGGCGACCTTAACCAGCACGGCGAAGGTTTCTGATGTGCAGGTATCGGCGAAGGCGGCGGCGAACCCGTCGTGGGTTGACGCTGATCAAAAGGTCAGCTTTGAGGAACTGAGTCTCAGTTATCGGGTCACCGGCGTAACGGTGGAAGTGGATAAAGACAAAGTACGCTACAACAACGGCACTGACAGCTATACCTTCACGGCGACAGTGGTGGATGGGCATGGCAAGCCGGTAGCGGATAAAGCGATCGACATTGACTGGCAGACAAATCCAACGGTTGACGGGTTAAAACTGACGAAACAGAGCGATTCGGTGAGTAACGCGCAGGGGCAGGTGACGGCGACCTTAACCAGCACGGCTGTGGTGAAGGATGTGCAGGTATCGGCGAAAACGGCTACCCAGCAGACGGCGGAAAACGCGAATGGAAAAGTCAGTTTTACGGAGTACAGCG